>JAISBX010000009.1 GCA_031265965.1 Oscillospiraceae bacterium
AACGCTATCGAGGCGCAGGGCTTTGACGACAACGCCTGCGTCGTCACCTTCGGCGGCTCGAGCCTCATAGAGCAGTGGGACAGCGGGATCGAATCGTCCGCGCGCTACGCGATGTTCACAGCGCAGACTATTATGGCCGAGCCGCTCATCAACGCCCTGTGGGCCTATATAACCGAGTGGAAGACCCCCGAGACGATCTGGCCCGACTGGACGGTCGTCTGGGATAAGGGCGACGTGTTTGAACTGAGCGCGGAAGACGACCTCAATCCGCTGTATCAGGCACGCAAGGTCGTCGCCGGCCCGGACGGCAAGCCTGTCGTCTTGAAGGAGAGCAACTACGCATATCTCCGTCTCCTGCCCGAGTGGATCGACAAGACAAATTACAAGCTGTACACCGAGTGGACAGATTTGTACGCCTACGGCCCCGACGCAAGCGGCCTGTACGGCTATGAGCCCGTTACAGACCTTGATATGTACGAGTCCCGCGCGACGCCCCCGGCGGAGTACAAGGAATATCCGTCGCTGGGATAACGCAACGTCTATAACGTATTTGAAAGGGCGGCCGCTTGGCCGCCCTTTCATCATTCAATTGACATAACGCCAAAAAAGGCGTATGATTCCATATCAGCCGCCACGTCGCGGCGACAACAGCTAAATCCCGGCGGCCCCGCCGCCATACAAAGGAGATTTCATATGACCACTGGTTTTATCGGCGTAGGCAATATGGGCGGCGCGCTTTTGCGCGGTATGCTGACCTCCGGCGCGCTGCCGGGAAAAAGCGCTTGGTGTTACAATCCCTCCCCCGCCAGGGCCAGCGCGTTTAAGTCCGAGTTCGGCGTATCCGTCGCCGACGATCCCGCGGAGCTCGCGCGGGCGTGCGATTTGGTTGTTCTCGCCGTAAAGCCGGACGCGGCGGCGGCGGTCTTGTCCTCTATTGCGGACGCTCTGGACGAGAAAAAAATCGTCCTTTCGATAGTCCTCGGGCTCTCGGTCGCTAAAATAACGGAGCTGACGTGCGGCAGATGCCGCGTCGTTCGCGTAATGCCGAACACGCCGGCGCTCGTGCGCGCCGGTATGCTGTGCGTCTCGTTCGGCGACGGGTTGTCCGACGGCGAAACGGACGCTGTCACGGCGCTGCTCGCCTCGTGCGGCAAGGTCGAGATCTTGGAGGAAAAGCTGCTCTCGCGCATCACGGGTCTCACGGCCAGCAGCCCGGCCTATGTGTTCATTATGCTCGAGGCTATGGCGGACGCCGCCGTGCGCAACGGCGTTCCGCGGGCGACGGCTATCAGGCTCGCCGCGCAGACCGTTTTCGGCTCGGCGAAAATGGCGCTTGAAACGGGAGAGCATCCGGGGCGGCTGAAGGATAACGTGTGCTCGCCGTCGGGCAGCACTATTGAGGCCGTGCGCGTGCTCGAAGACCGCGGCTTCCGCTCCGCGCTCATCGAGGCCGTTATCGCCTGCGACGCGAAAGCGGCGGAGTTTTCGGAAAAATAATTGCGCGGCGGCGGCGAAAAAGCGTCGCCGCCGCATCTTTTATCCGCTCCCCGTAAATCCCCTTGCCGCTTCACGCGGATTTTACAAACTCTTTACCAAAACACGCTGGCGGACACTGCAAAAACGTATAAAATAGCGGGTATGATCGCTTTATTCAAAAACAAGCCGCCGTTCTCCGTCGCTTCCGCCTCCGGCAAGAGGCTCAGACGCATTGCGGTAACCCTTTTGTTCGTGTTGCCCGTGCTCGTTCCGCTCGCGGTGTTCTGGCTGTTCCCCACGCTCACGCGGCGTATATCAGCCTGACCGACTGGGACTATATGACGGCGGATTACAGCATGACGGGAATATCGAACTATGTTGAGCTGCTCACCGGCGGCGAGTTTGTCCAGGCGCTGAAGAATACGCTGGCGTTCTGCTTCTTCAGCGCCGCATTCACCGTCGGGGGCGGCTTGGCGCTCGCTTCGCTGCTGCGGCGCGCGTTCCGGGGGAGCGGCTTTTTCAAGGCGCTGTTCTTCTCGCCTTGGATAACGCCCACCGTGGCCGTCTCGCTTGTCTGGATGTGGATATTCGACCCGCAGAGCGGCGCCGCGAACGCTGTGCTGCGCTTCCTCAACCTGCCGGCGCTCAAGTGGACGGGCAGTTCGCAGACGGCCATGCTCGCCGTTATAATAGTGACGGTGTGGAAGAGCGTCGGCTACGCGATGATATTTTACATAAACGCCCTCGACAAGGTACCCAAGACCCTGTACGAGGCCGCGAGCCTCGACCGCGCGCCGCGCTGGAAGCAATTCACAAAAATCACGCTGCCCTGCGTATCCCCGACGACGTTTTTCCTGTGCGTCGTCTCCGGGATAAACGGGATACAGGCTTATGACCAGATACAGATACTCACGCAGGGCGGTCCGTCCGGGAGCACGCGGACGCTGCTGTACCTCTACTACCAGCTCGGCTTCGAGCGGTTCAACATGGGGCGCGCCTCGGCGCTCGCCGTAGTGCTGCTGAT
>JAISBX010000022.1 GCA_031265965.1 Oscillospiraceae bacterium
GTCAAGCGTCCGCCATCAATTGCCCCGCCGGGCCGTCGTACCACAGGCGCGTCAGGTACAGGCCGCAGGCGGGCGCGGTCGGGCCGGCGAGGCGCCTGTCGCCCGTCGCCAGCAGAGCCGGGAGCTGTCCGGCCGGGATCTTGCCCTCCGAGACGTACAGCAGCGTCCCCGCCATTGTCCGGGCCATGTTGTACAAAAATCCGTCGGCGCACACCCGCAGGCTGAGCGCGCCGCCCCCGCTGTCTATCTCGTACCAGAACACGGTGCGGACCGTCGTGCGCGTGCGGGAGCCCGCGGAGCGCATCGCGGCAAAGTCGCGCGTCCCTAAAAACGCCTCGGACGCCTCGCGCATCGCCCGGACATCCGGCGTAAAGGGGTACCGGTACGCCCGGTTTACGCGGAACGGGTCGTGCGCGCGCGCGCAGTATATCTCATACGTGTACTCTTTTTTCACGCAGGAGGTGACGGCGTTGAAGCCGGCGGGAACGTCGACGGCGCCCGATACGGCTATATCCGACGGCAGGCGGGAGTTGAGCGCGTACGGCAGCCGCTCCGCCGGGATCGCCGACTCCGTCTTGAAATTCGCGCAGTACGCGCGCGCGTGTACGCCGGCGTCTGTGCGGCCGCAGCCCGTGACGCGCGTGCCCGGACCGCACACGGCGGCCAGCGCGGCCTCCACGGCGCCCGCCACCGTCGGTTCCGCGCGCTGGAGCTGCCAGCCGTGGTAGCGCGTGCCATCGTATGACAGCCGGAGGGCGACGTTCCTCATAGCCGGCGCAGCAATATCATAGCGGCGAGCAGCGCCGCCCCCGAAGCGAGTGAGATATAGTCGGCGCCGGTCATGCGCAGTTGCTTCATGCGCGTCCTGCCCTCGCCCCCGCGGTAGCACCGGCTCTCCATCGCTATCGCCAGCTCGTCGGCTCGCCTGAACGCGCTGATAAAGAGCGGTATGAGTATCGGCAGCATCGCCTTGGCGCGCCGTATGATGCCTCCCGTCTCGAAGTCGGCGCCCCTGGCCTTCTGCGCGCTGATTATCTTGTCCGTCTCCTCTATGAGCGTCGGTATGAAGCGGAGCGCGATGCTCATCATCATGGCGAACTCGTGTACCGGCAACCTGATTTTTTTCAGCGGGCCAAGAAGCGACTCGATGCCGTCGGTCAGGGCTATGGGCGACGTGGTGTACGTGAGCAAAAACGTGCCGCAGATGAGCATGACGAGGCGTGACACCATGTACGCCGCGTTTATCAGCCCCTCGCGCGTTATCTTTATAACCCAAAACTGCGCTACGACCTCGCCGCGCGTGAAAAACACATTGAGGGCCGCCGTAATACAGATGACTATAAGTATCGGCTTTACGCTCTTGAACACGGCGCGCACGCCTACGCGCGACGCCGCTATGCAGCACGTGAGGACGCACAGTATCAGCACGTACGACGGCACGCCGGCCGCTATGAACAGCGCGGCGATATATACAAGCGTCAGCACAAGCTTTGTGCGCGGGTCGAGCCTGTGTACTATCGTATCGCCCGGGAAATACTGCCCTATCGTAATGTCCCTAAACACCGCCTGCGCCCCCTCTCAACCCGCGCAGAGAGGCTCGCAGCCCCTCCACTGTTATAACGCCGTCCGCGATCGGCAGTCCGCGCGCGCGCAGACGCCCCGCGACCGCAACTGCCGCCGGCACGCCCAGCCCCATAGCGGAAAGCTCCTCGCCGCGCGCGAATGTCCGCGCCGGAGAGTCGTCCATAACGATGCGCCCCCTGTCAAAGACCGTCACCCTGTCCGCGTTCCGGGCTATGTCCTCCATGCTGTGCGTCACTATAATTACGGCCGCGCCCGTCGAGCGGCGGTACGCCCCGATGTTCGCCATTATCTCCGCGCTTCCGGAGGGGTCAAGGCCCGCAGTCGGTTCGTCGGCGATCAGTACCTGCGGCCTCATGGCGATGACGCCCGCTATCGCCGCGCGTCTGCGCTGCCCTCCGGACAGCTCGAACGGCGATTTCTCCAGATCGCTCCCGTCAAGTCCTACAAAATCCGCCGCCTCGCGCACCCGCTCCTCGATCTCGGGTTCCGCGAGCCCCATATTTTTCGGCCCGAACGCGATGTCCCTGAAAACCGTCTCCTCAAAGAGCTGGTACTCGGGATACTGAAACACGAGCCCGACCTTGCACCGCACCTCGCGCGTGCGCTCCTTCGACTCGCGTATATCCGCCCCGTCAAAGAACACGGCGCCCGACGTCGGTTTTATCAGTCCGTTGAGCGTCTGGATAAACGTGGATTTGCCCGAACCGGTGTGCCCGATGACGCCGACGTATTCGCCTCTCTCGGCTTCAAAATCCACGCCGGTCAGCGCGGCGCGTTCGAACGCGGTGCCCGCGCTGTAGACGTGCGTCACCCCTTCGGTCTTAATTATAGGCGCCAATGGTGAGTTACAACCCCTTCTTGTCAGTTCGCTTTCAGCCTGCCTTTACCGCCGCCATGACGGCGTCCGCGCATTCGTCCACAGACAGCGCGTCGAGCGGGACGTCGAAGCCGTCCTCGCGCATACCGCGCAGCAGCGCCACCGTCTCCGGCACGTCCAGTCCGCACGCTGTCAGCGCTTCGGGCCGGCTGAATATCTCGCGCGGCGTTCCGTCCATCACTATTCTTCCGTCCGACATGACCACGAGCCTGTCGGCGCGCACCGCCTCGTCCATGTGGTGCGTTATGAGCACTACGGTGACGCCCAGCTCGTCGCACATCGTGCGTATCAAGCTCACGATGCTCTCGCGTCCGCGCGGGTCGAGCATTGCCGTCGGTTCGTCGAACACCACGCAATCGGGCCCCATCGCCAGCACTCCCGCTATGGCCACGCGCTGCTTCTGTCCCCCGGACAGCAGATGCGGGGCGTGCCCGCCGTACTCGCTCATCCCGACCACCCGCAGCGCCTCGTCCACGCGCCTGCGTATCTCCTCCGGCGGCCGCCCGAGGTTTTCCGGCGCGAACGCGACGTCCTCCTCGACGACGCTCGCCACGATCTGGTTGTCCGGGTTCTGGAACACCATTCCCACGGCGCGCCGTATGTCGATCACGAGCCGCTCGTCAGACGTGTCCAT
>JAISBX010000028.1 GCA_031265965.1 Oscillospiraceae bacterium
GAGCACCGCAAAATCATCCTCACATCTCAGGAGATACCGGAGGGCGGCGACAGGGAGATATTGGAGGACATGATAAAGCGCGGTATGCTCTACAATGTCTGCTCGCTGCGGCAGCTCGAGCTCGTCGGCGGCTTCGCCGCGCAAAACGGCGCCGGTCTGTCGATACGCGTGCATCCGGGCGTGGGCTCCGGGGAGTCCGCCAGCCGCAATACCGGAGATCACTACTCCTGCTTCGGAGTACACCTGAACGACATCGAACGGGCTCTCGCTTGCGCGCGCGAAATGCGCGTCACCTTCATTCAAGTACACGTACACATAGGCTCCGGCGGCGACCCCGAGCTCTGGCGGCAAAATATCGACCGCGAGCTCGGAATAGTCGAGAGATATTTCCCCGACGCCGTCTCCGTGGGCTTCGGCGGCGGGCTGAAAGAGGCGCGTATGCCGGACGAGCAAGCCGCCGACGTCCCGGAGCTGGGCGAATACGCCGCCATGAGGATCGAGGAGTTTTACGGGCGCACCGGGCGCAAGCTGAGGATGGAGCTCGAGCCCGGCACCTTCATCGTCGCCAACGCGGGGTACGCCCTGACGCGCGTCATGGACAAAAAGCGCACGGGCGGGGACGGGTTCAACTTCATCGTCGTAAACGGCGGCATGGAGCTCAACGCGCGCCCGCTGATCTACGGCTCGCGGCACCCGTTCTACGTCGTGTCGCGCGGCGGCGCGCTGCTGTCTTCGGAATTCGGGCTCTCCGGCGGGACGTACTGCGCCGTCGTCGCGGGGCGGTGCTGTGAGAGCGGCGACACGCAAAACGTCGGCGCCGACGGGTACAGCGAGCCGCGCACGATGGCCGAGCCCGAGGTGGGCGATTTTGTGGTGATCGGCGGGGTCGGCGCGTACTGCTCCGCCATGGCGCCGTTCAACTATAATTCGTATTCGCAGGCGCCCGAGGTGCTGCTGCGCGCGGACGGCGGGCTCAAGCTGATCAGAAAACGCCAGAGCCTCGAGCAGATCATTGAAAATGAAACAGAGTAAGCTCGGCGCCGGCCGGACCGTGGCTTCCGGCGACGGCGTGAAAAGCGGGAAAATCACGATATGGAACCGCAATTTCATATGCGTGGTCATAATCAACACTCTGCTCTGCCTCGGGCACGCCTCTGTCAATCCCATAGTGGCGTCGTACGCGAAATTTCTCAACGCGAGCGAGCCGATGATGGGGCTGCTGACGGGCATGTTTTACGGCGTGGCGCTCGCGATACGCCCCGTGGCCGGCCCCGTGACGACAAAATCCGATAAGCGCACGCTGCTCATCGCGGTCTTTCTGATCGGCGGCGTCGCCAACATGGGCTACGCGCTGTTCCAGAGCATACCCATGTTCGTCTTTTTCCGGTTCCTCACGGGCATACAGTACGGCTTTGTGGGCTCCCTAATAATGACGCTCGCGGGCGACAGCCTGCCGCCTGAAAAAATGGCGTCGGGGATGGGCGTTTACGGCGTGGGCGCGGCGGTGGGTACGGCGCTGGCGCCGTCCGCCGGGCTGTACCTGCTCGAGCTGGGCAGGCGTCTCGCGGGCGACGGCGCCGGCTTCCGGATGGCGTTTATGTTCGCGTCCGCGATGATGTTCATATCGGTGATACCGAGCGTAGTGCTCCTGCCCGACAAAAAATCCAAGCGCGACGCCGCCGACGCGGGCGCGTGGTACACGAACATCCTGTCGGTCAACGCTCTGCCGGGCGCCGCGGTCATGTTTTTTATCATCATGGCTTACTCGCTATATAACGTATATATATATGAATTTGCCGTCGAACGCGGTATAGCAGAGATCGGTCTGTTCTTCCCCGTAACAGCCGGCACGCTGGTGTTCTCGCGTCCGTTCAGCGGGCGTCTGGCCGACAGGTACGGCGCGCAAAAAACGATGTATCCGGGAATGGCGATCCTCGCGCTGTCTTTCGTCGTCATAGCGACGAGCCGGTCGCTGTCCACGGTGCTTATCGGCGGGGTGATGGCCGCTCTGGGCTACGGCTCCACTCAGCCCGCGCTTCAGGCGATGTGTCTGCAATCCGTCACGCACATCAAGCGCGGCGTCGCGAGCAACACAGTGTATATCGGCATGGATCTCGGCCTCTTTTTGGGTCCGCTGTACGGCAGTCTCGTATATGAGAGCTTCAACTTCTCCGTCATGTTCATGACCGGCGTCATACCCATAGCGATAGCGATAATCACGTTCGCGCTCATAATGCCCGGATATAAGCGTCGGCGCGAGCAGTTGCGGGACTAGTCTCCGCAAACCGCTTGCATTTTTCCTGAGAGTGAAGTATAATCCGTCTTGCGACTCAATTTACAGGAGAGGGGGGTAATGGAATGCCGGAAAATATAAGTTCTATTATATTGATCGTGGCGATGATAGCTATTTTCTATTTTCTGATGATCAGGCCGGAGCAGAAAAAGAAGAAAAAGCTGGCGGAGATGCGCTCCGGGCTGACGTCGGGAGACACTGTCACGACGATAGGCGGAGTGATCGGAAAAATCGTCTCGATGAATGACGAGACCGTCACATTTGAGACGGGTGAGGACAGGGTCCGCGTTCAGGTGGCAAAGTGGGCGATATCTACCGTGGGTAAGGCTACGGAGGAACCGCCGAAATAACGGGCGCGGCGCGGCGCTATAAGGAATAAGCTGCAATTATGGAAAAAATTGGCTTTATCGGAGTGGGAAATATGGGCTCCGCGCTGATGCGCGGAATGTTGGCGGGCGGAGCGTTGACTCCGGGTGGTGTGCTGGCGTACGACGCGGACGCGCAAAAGCTCGCCCGGACGGCGGACGAGCTGGGCATTGCCGCTGTGGACGGCGCGCGGTCTCTGGCGCGGCTCGCCGACACCATAGTTCTCGCGGTGAAGCCGGACGCCGCACCCGCGGTCCTGGAGGAGCTGCGGGACGTACTGGCGCCGTCGAAGACCGTACTGTCTATCGTGCTCGGGCTCGATATCCGGACGATGGGCGCGCTGACCGGCGGACGGTGCCGCCTGATACGCTGTATGCCGAACACGCCGGCGCTGGTCGGCGAGGGCATGATATGTCTCGCGTTCGGCGACGGCTTCGAGCGGGAGGAGACGGAGCGCACGGCCGGGCTGCTGGCGCCGTGCGGGCGCGTCGAGATAATGGACGAGCGCTATCTGGAGCGCGTGACGGCGCTCACGGGCAGCTCACCCGCCTATGTGTTCATTATGCTCGAGGCTATGGCGGACGCCGCGGTGCGAAACGGGCTGCCGCGCGCGCTGTCGTACAGGCTCGCGGCGCAAGCCGTGTTAGGCTCGGCTAAGATGGCCCTCGAGACGGACGGGCACCCGGCGGAGCTCAAGGATAACGTGTGCTCGCCGGCGGGCAGCACAATAGAGGCGGTGCGCGTACTCGAGCGCCGCGGCTTCAGATCCGCTCTGATCGAGGCGATGATCGCGTGCGACGCGCGGGCTGCCGGGAAATAGCGGAAAATAGCGGAGCCCTTGCGCCGCTTCACCGGACGTTCAAAACGACCCGAAATGTATCTGGTTGTCGCTGCTGTAGACGTTGCAGTGCTGGTGGCGGTCCGAAACCACGAGACGCAACGAGCCTATGGCTATGCGCACGTTTTCGTAGAGCGTTCCGCCGCAGCGGATATGTCCGGTAGTTGACATATTGACCTCGTCCATGATGCGCTTGTATTCGTCGCGGTACGCCTCGGCCGTCGATTCCAGCTCGTTGTGCGTGCGCAGCGCCGATTCGTATGTCGCCAGCTTGTCGCCGGTGAGCCGGCCGGCGGCTTCGTGCTCGCGCAGCAGTGATATAAGGCGGCCGAGCTTTGTCAATTCGGCTTTCACCTTGAGCAGCTCCTGCTGGACCTCCTCGCCCCGCTGTATAAATATCGCGGGCACGCCCACCTCTAAATCCGTGACGGCGCCGCTGCCGGAGCCGATGTTATACGCCAGAACGTCCGAGCCGACGACGTAGTGCCCGCCCATTATGACGCCGGGCGACGAGGTGACGTCCATCTTGTGCGCGCAGATTATGTCGCAGCTTATGAGAGACGACGCCTTGACGTTGCCGTACACGACCGCCTTGCAGCCCTCCAGAAATTTAACGGTGAGCGAGCCGTTGCAGCGCACCTCGCTGCGTCCGGAACCGCGCATACCGCCTCTTATGATGATGTTTCCTCCGGCGGTCAAGTTAGCGCTCTCTACCACGCCGTCTATCTCAATATTCCCGCCCGCTTTCACAGAGAAGCCGGTGAGGACGTTCTCGTTTATATGTACGTTACCGACGAAATCGATATTTCCCGTGGCGTTGCCGACGTCGCCCTTGATGCGCAGCGTCTCGCTGACGCTGACCTTTCCTGAGGCGACGGACGGTTCTCCTGCGATCCTTGACAGCAGATGCGTGTTGTCCTCGTCCATATACACATTTTTGCCGACCGGAGAGGGCACGGCGCGCCCCTGCTTTGCCGGAAGCTCCGCGCCCAACACGGATTTGCCCGCCGTTCCGGATGTGGGCGGCGTTATCGTGGCGAGCACCGAGCCGACGTCCGTATTGCTGAAAAGCCCGAGGTCGCGGTAATCCACTGTGCCGTCGTCGCGTTCCCTCGGTACGCCGGCCGCGTCGCCTGTGTCAAAATGAAACACTATAGACCCATCGATGCCGTTTTCGGGCGGAATGCCGTGCGCTATGGTAAACGAGGTGTCGTATACAGGAAAAGTGTACAGCTTCTCAAGCTGGCGTTCATCGATCCCGAAGGATACGTTAGCCTGCTTCAGCGCCGCGCGGAGCGTTTCCTCCGTGGGAGGGCCGCCGTCATTTTGCGGCGGCAGAATTTCAATGTCGGCCGCGAGCTTATCCCTCTGTACGGTCACCTTGACTCTCGCGTCAACAGGCTCTCTTTTAGCTTCACTGCTCATATTGAAACCATCCCCTTAATCAATACTGTATATTTTAATAGTATATTACAGCGCATGGCTTTATGTTATTTTTTATCGTATCACAGGATCATTCAGTTTACAAGCTACTATTGACACGGTTAGTCAAGAGTGTTATTATGTCAGCCACTTATTATTATCAGAAAATACAGAAACGGGGATAGTTGCGATGAAAGATTTCACGGTGAT
>JAISBX010000074.1 GCA_031265965.1 Oscillospiraceae bacterium
ATTTCGGGCGCGGAGGTCGCGCTTGTATCGGGCCGCAGCGGGTACACCGACGCTGTGAAGGCTATAGTGGAACCGCGCGGGCTCGGGAGCGTCGGGTTCGAGGACGAGTACATGACATACTCGGATCACGGGCAGTGGCGCGAGCGGCTGAGCGCGAATATACGCCTGTGCGCGGCGTCCGAAATGCTCACGGAGCTTCGGTCCGTCAAGAGCGCGGCCGAGCTTGACGCGTTGAAGCGGGCGCAGCGCGTGGCGGAGCGCTCGTTTGAACAGATACTGCCGCTCATCAGCGCCGAAATAACAGAAAAAGAGCTCGCGGCCGAGCTCATCTACAGGTTTATGCTAAACGGCGCCGAGGACAAGTCGTTCGACCCCATAGTGGTTTCCGGCGCGCGTTCGAGTATGCCGCACGGCGTACCGTCAGACAGTAAGCTGCAGCCCGGATTCCTCACGATAGACTTCGGCGTGAGGCTCAGCGGCTGGTGCAGCGACACGACGCGCACGCTCTGCCTCGGCGAACCCACGGACGAAATGCGGCGCGTGTATGATACGGTACTGCGCGCGCAGGAGCGCGGCATAGCTGCGGCGCGCGCGGGCGCAACAGGCAGGGACGTGGACGCGGCGGCGCGCGAGGAGATAGCTCGCGCCGGCTACGGCGAGTATTTCGGACACGGCTTCGGGCACGGTCTGGGTCTCGAGATACACGAGCACCCGAACGCCGCGCACGCAAACGACAAGCCGCTGCCCGTAGGCGCCGTCATCTCGGCGGAACCCGGCATATACATCCCCGGGCGCTTCGGCGTGAGGATCGAGGACGTGCTGTACATAACGGCGGACGGCAACGAGAACATAACGAGCCTGCCAAAGGAGCTGACGGTGATCGGCTTATAGCTCGATCATTGCGCTCGGTGGCGATCAGTGCCGTCAAACGCGGACGACGCCAGCTCCATCACCTTTCTCATCCTGTGGTTGATACACGATTTTGTGACCGGCGGCGAACACATCACGGCGAGCTCCGCTAGACTGAGCTCCGGATTTTCAAGTCTCAACGCGGCAGTCTGTCTGAGTTTTTCGGGCAGGTCGCCGATCCCGTGTACGGCGTCGAGCCTTTTTATCGCCTCTATCTGCTGCTGCGCCGCCTCTACGAGCTTCGTCACGTTCGCGGTGTCGCAGTTTACGCGCCTGTTCACGCTGTTGCGCATAGATTTCTCAATTTTAGCCGACATCAGCTCCATGGCCGCGACAGGCGCGCCGATAAGCGTTAAAATGTCCTCTATCGCCGCGCTCTGCTTGAAATATATGACATAGTTGCCGTTGCGCGTGAGCTGCTTCGGCTCAAAGTCCAGCTCCTGAAGCAGTGAATACATCTCCCTGTTTACGCTGTAGTGGCTTGTCACGAGCTCCAGATGGTAGCGCTTCGCCGGATCCGTCACGGAACCGCCCGCCAGAAACGCGCCCCGCAGGAACCCGCGCCGGCAGCAATCCTCCTCGAGCACCCCAAGATTGATGTGGTGCGCGAGCGTGCCCCCGCGCACAAAGCCGTACGTCTCAAAAATAAGGCGCAGCTTCTCGCGGTTATTTATGACAAACGTGCGCTTCCCCGTCCTCTGTTCGCGCGCCGGCAGGGCGTCGAACCCCACGCCGAACGCGCGCCCGAACAGTCCCGGGAGGCGGGCCGCAAAATCGCGGCTCCCGGTTATTATCTTTATCTCGCCGTCTGAAAATGTGTTGCAGTACAGCAGTATCCCAAAGCACTCCGCGGCCGGGCAAAAATCACAGCCCTGCGCGTCTCTGCACAGCTCCGCCTTTATATCGTGAGAAAACGACACGCGCCCCACCCCTCACACTAAATTCCCCTTATCCAGATCCCTGTGGATACAGTCCACCGAGTAGCCGAGCCCGGACAGATACTCCGCGAGCGCCTGCGCGACCGCCACAGATCTGTGCCTCCCTCCCGTGCAGCCTATACATATGACGAGATAGCGCTTGCCCTCCTCGACGTAGTAAGGAAGCAAAAACTCCATCATCGCGTCAAGCCGTTCCATAAAGTCCCGCGTCTGTTCATACTTAAATACATAATCCTTGACGTCTCCGTCAAGGCCGCTCAAATCGTGCAGCGCGTTCACATAGTAGGGATTCGGCAGGAAGCGCACGTCGAACACCAGATCGGCCTCAATAGGCAGCCCGTGCTTGAAGCCGAACGACTTCACGCTCACCCCTATCGCCTTGCTGTCCTGCTCCTGAGTGAACTCGGCAAACAGGCGCCGCTGGAGATTGCCCAGCGTGAGCCCCGCGGTGTCCAGCACCACGTCCGCCTGCTCGCGCAGCGGAGCCAGCAGCTCTATCTCCCTGCGCACGGCGTTTTCCAGTTGCAGGCCTTCCGCCGCCTCCAGCGGATGCCTCCTGCGCGTCTCCTTGTAGCGCTTGACTATCGTGGCGACGTCGGCCTCCAGAAACACTATCTTGTACTCGCACCTTAGCGCCCTCATGCCATCGAGCGCGTCGAACAGCTCGCTGACATTGCGCGTGGCGCGCACATCGGTTACAAGCGCGACTCGTTCGTATCTGCCGCGCGCGCTGTCTATGAGCTCCGCGAACTTCGGCATCATGGCTACGGGCATGTTATCGACGCAGTAATAGTCCATATCCTCCAAAATTGCCGCCACGCGGCTCTTGCCCGCGCCCGAGAGCCCCGAGATTATCAAAATTTCCATAGCCGCGCTCCTCCGTCCGCATCTCTGCGCAATATTCTTATCTCCGGTTCAAGCTCGACGCCGAACGATTCCGAAACGCGGCGCCGTACGCGCGCCATCAGTTCCATCACGTCGTCAAACGTCGCGCCCGCGTCGTTCACAATGAAGCCCGCGTGCTTTTCCGACACCCGCGCCCCGCCGACCGAGTACCCACGCAAGCCCGCGCGGTCAATCAGCGAGGCGGCGTACCCGTCGTGCGGGCGCTTGAACGCGCTCCCCGCACTGGGCAGGTCTAGCGGCTGTCCGGCGCGTCTGCGCTCCGACAGCTCTTGCATCCGGGCCGATATATCGCCGATATTCCCGTCTTCGAGCACAACGTCCGCGGACACTACTACGTCCCCGCTCCCGTCAAACTTGCTGTGCCTGTAGCCGAACTCGCACTCGGCGGCGCTGATCTCGACCTCTCCCCCGGCGCGCCCGCCGTCACCGCACGCCGCCAGCGCGCGGACAGACGACACGACGCCGCTCATCTGTCCGCCGTACGCGCCGGCGTTCATCACAATAGCGCCGCCGAGCGTGCCCGGTATGCCGTGCGCGAATTCGAGTCCGCTCAAGCCGCGCTCGCGCGCGAATACCGCGAGCCGCCGCAGCGTCACGCCCGCCCCGGCGCGTATGGCGCCGCCGGGCGCCAAGGCGATATCACTCAGCCCCGACGTCTTGACGGCGACAGCGTCAAACCCGCGCCCGTCCGCCAGAATATTCGTGCCGTTGCCGATGATCAGAGGCGTGACGCCGTATTCGGTCAGCACGGCGCGCAGCTCCCCGAGTTCGGACGGCGAGCTCGGCAGCAGCATGGCGGACACCGGCCCGCCGATACGAAACGACGTGTGTTTTGACAGGAGCTCTCCGCGCCTGCATTCAAGCTCCGGAAGTCTCGCGGTCACGCCGTCTATCGCGGCAGAAATATTGTTCATCTCACCTCTTCTCATCAAAGTGCTTGTTGATCTGCTTTGTGAACTCGAGCGCGGCGTTGTAGCCCATGAACTTCTGGCGCTGGTTCATCGCGGCGACTT
>JAISBX010000093.1 GCA_031265965.1 Oscillospiraceae bacterium
TCGCTGTCGAGCCCCAGCTTATCGGCCCGGCTGCGTATATACGAGACCGCCGCGCGCGCCGACTCCTTCATCACGTCCCCGAGGTTCCCCGTCAGCTCCAGCTTGCCCGTGCCGGGCACAACGTTCACCTCGACGTCGAGCGTTGTGCCGCCCGCCGCCGTCCACGCCAGCCCTTTTACGAGCCCTATCTCATCGCTTCTCGATATCTCCTCCGGCTGGTATTTGCGCACGCCGAGCAACCCTTCGAGAGCGCCCGCCTTCACCGTGATCTTTTCAAACCGCCCCTCCGCGATGCCCGACGCGGCCTTGCGGCAAGCGGTCGCCAGCTCGCGCTCCAGAAGGCGCACGCCCGCCTCGCGCGTGTAGCCTGTGATCATCTCCAATATCGCGCCGTCCTCGAACCTTATCTGGCGCGCGCCGAGCCCGTGTCTCTCTCGCTGCTTTGGAACGAGGTGCCGCTTGGCTATTTCCAGCTTCTCAATATCCGTGTAGCTCGAAAGCTCGATGACCTCCATCCTGTCGAGCAGCGGGCGCGGTATCGTGGACGTCGTGTTTGCGGTCGTCACGAACATGACCTCCGACAGGTCGAACGGCAGCTCGAGATAGTGGTCGCGGAACGCGTGGTTTTGTTCGGGGTCGAGCGCCTCCAGAAGCGCGGACGCCGGGTCGCCCCTGTGGTCGCTGCCGAGCTTGTCAATCTCGTCGAGCAGCAGCAGCGGGTTTTTGCTCTGAGCCTGATTTACGGCGTTGATTATGCGTCCGGGCATCGAGCCGATGTACGTCTTCCTGTGGCCGCGTATCTCCGCCTCGTCGTGTACCCCGCCCAGAGACAAGCGCGCGAGCTTTCTGCCCAGAGAGCGCGCCATGCTGATGGCCACGGAGGTCTTACCCACGCCGGGCGGGCCGACGAGACATATTATCGGGCCCTTGAGCTTCGGCGAGAGCTGCCGCACGGCCAAAAATTCGAGCAGCCGCTCCTTTACCTTCTCAAGCCCGTAATGGTCCCTGTCAAGTATCTTGCGCGCCGCCGCGACGTCGATGCGTTCCTTTGTGCGTTTGTTCCACGGCAGCTCCAGGCACGTGTCGAGATACGTGTGTATCACCGTGGCCTCCGCCGAGCCGAATTGCAGCTTGTCGAGCTTGTCCGCCTCCTTGAGCAGCTTCCGCTCGACGTCCTCGGCCAGCTTGCCGGCGCATATCCTCTCCCTGTAGTCCCCGGATTCCATATCGTCCGGCGCGCCGCCCATGCCGAGCTCGTTTTGTATCAGGCGCAACTGTTCGCGCAGGACGTACTCCCGCTGGTGCTCCTCTATGCGCCCTCTGAGCTTCTCGCCAAGCTGTCTCTCGATGCCCAGCACCTCGATCTCGCGCGCGAGCAGGTCGCATATCAGCTCCAGCCGCTTCACCGGCTTGCGCATCTCTAGTATGAGCTGCTTTTTCTCCGGCTTCAAATACGTATTCTGCGCGATGTGATCCGCGACGTTCCCCGGTTCGCTCATGCCAAACGCCGCGATGACGACTTCCTTGCTTATGTGTCCGGACATGGCGCCGTAAGTGTCAAAAAGGCCGACGGCCTTTCTGATGAGCGCCTCCACGCGCGTCGGCTTGCTCGCCGGCTCGTCCGCGTCGAAGAGCGGCGACACCTCCACGAAGCAGTACTTCCGCTCGCTTATCACGCGCTCCAAGCGCGCTCTGTACTTGCCCTCCACCAGAACCTTTACGCCGCCTCCGGGCAGCCTCAAAAGCTGCTTGATGTGGCAGACCGTACCTACGCTGTAGAGCTCGGAGAGGTCTGGCGAATCCTTCGCTATGTCCTTTTGCCCTATAATGAATATCTTGCGGTCGCCCTCGTTGGCGGCGTCGACGGCGACGGTCGATTTATGGCGCTCCACGTCGAAGTTGAGCATCATATTCGGGAAGATCGTCAGCGCCCTCAGCGCCAGCATCGGCAACTGCTCGTAGACTTCTTGCTCCAATACGGTATCGTTCATATCGCTCATATCAGCTCGCCGGTATGGCGTCGGGGTCAAGCTGCGGCTTCGGACGCCGCACGAGCATGGGCGGCTGCGAACCTCCGACGCACTCGCGCGTTATCACTATCTTCTCCAGCTTATTGTCCGACGGCGCGTCATACATGATCTCCATCATCACGTTTTCCATGATGCCGCGCAGTCCGCGGGCCCCGATATCCATCTCGATAGCGCGGTCGGCTATCGCTCCCAGCGCGTCCTCCCTGAATTCAAGATTTATATTGTCGTACTTCATAAGCTGCATATACTGTCTCGTGAGCGAGTTTCTGGGCTCCGTCAGTATGCGCAGCAGATCGTTGCGCGAGAGCGAGTTGAGCGTCGTTATTACGGGCATACGCCCGACGAGCTCCGGTATCAGGCCGTATTTGAGCAGATCGTGCGGTTGCACGTGCGTGAGTATCTCACCTACGTTGCGCTCGCTTCTGCGCGTGATCTCGGCGCCGAAGCCTATGGTTCTCTTGTCCAGGCGGTTCTCGATTATCTTGTCGAGCCCATCGAACGCCCCCCCGCATATGAACAGGATGTTCGCCGTATCTATGCTGATAAATTCCTGATGCGGGTGCTTTCTGCCCCCCTGCGGCGGCACATTCGCGACGGAGCCCTCGAGTATCTTGAGAAGCGCCTGCTGCACGCCCTCGCCGGACACGTCGCGCGTTATCGAAACATTCTCGCTCTTGCGCGCTATCTTGTCTATCTCGTCTATATATATTATGCCGCGCTGCGCCAGCTCCACGTCGAAATCCGCCGCCTGAAGGAGCCGCAGCAGAATATTCTCCACGTCGTCGCCCACATACCCGGCTTCGGTGAGCGTCGTTGCGTCCGCTATGGCGAACGGGACCTGCAATATGCGCGCGAGAGTCTGGGCGAACAGCGTCTTGCCGCAGCCCGTCGGCCCGGCTATGAGGATGTTGCTCTTTTGGAGCTCCACGTCGCCGCCGCCGAAGGCTATCCGCTTATAGTGGTTATACACCGCCACGGACAGCGCGACCTTCGCCTTGTCCTGTCCTATTATATATTCGTCCAGCACTTCGCGTATATCGCGCGGCTTGGGAAGCCGCACCTCGGGGTCGTAAGCAGGGTTACCGTAATCCGAGAGGATCGGCGCGCTGCCGCCCAGCATGTGCGAGCACAGCGCTATGCACTCGTCGCAGATGTACGTCCCGCCGTGTCCCGCTATAATGCGGCCCACCTGATCCTCGCGCTTCCCGCAAAAGCTGCACCTGACCATCTTGCTGTCGTCCTTAGGCATTTTGCAATGTTCTCCTAACGCTTAAAAATCACCGTGTCAATGAGGCCGAAATCCCGGGCCTCCTCGGCGGTCATGAAGTTATCGCGCTCGCACGCCTCGCGTACCTCGCCGATCGGTTTGCCCGTATTTTCGGCCAATATCCTGTTGAGCCGCTCCTTCGTGCGCAGGATATTCTCGGCGTGTATCTGTATATCCGTGGCCTG
>JAISBX010000126.1 GCA_031265965.1 Oscillospiraceae bacterium
GCATTGGAGGTAGGACATGAAAAACTATATTGTAGAGGACCGGCGGGACACGCCGGTGTCGGACTCGTGCGATGTGCTTGTTGCGGGAGGCGGTATCGCCGGTATCGCGGCGGCTATCGCGGCGGCAAGGGGAGGCGCGCGGGTCACGCTGCTTGAGCGCGAATACGGACTCGGCGGCATGGCGACGCTTGGGCTCGTCACGATCTACCTTCCGCTCTGCGACGGCGAGGGAAATCAACTCATATTCGGCATCGGCGAGGAACTGCTCAAGCTCTCCATCGAGCACGGCGCCGAGGCGAATTACCCTAAGGCGTGGCTGGACGGAGGCACGCTCGAGGAGCGAAAAAAATACCGCTACATAACGCAGTTCAATCCCCATCTTTTCGCGCTGCGTGTGGAAAAGATGCTCGTTGAGTTCGGAGTAAACATACTCTACGGAAGCGTCGCGTGCGGCGTAAAGAAAGACGGCGCGGCCATAACTCACGTCATTGTCGAAAACAAGTCTGGACGAAGCGCCATCGAGGTCAAGTCCGTCGTCGACGCCACGGGCGACGCGGACGTCTGTGCGCTTGCGGGAGCGAAAACGGCGTTGCGTCCGGGAGGCAACAGCCTTGCGAGCTGGTATTACTATTTCACGGGAGGCAAGGTCTCGCTGAAAATGTTCGGCTTGGCCGATATTGTGCTGGACCGCGACGTACCGCCCCCCCCCTCTGGAGTCTCGAAAGGCGGCTCCGCGTATGCGGCGATGATGACGCAAAGCCTTGATGAAGCCGTCCGCTTCTCCGGTGTAGACGGCAGGGAGCTGTCGCGCGCTGTTCTCGCCGCTCACAGTAAAATGTACGAGGATATACTCGTGGCGAAAGCCTCCGACCCATCGTACGTCCCCGTCACGACGCCGTCCATACCGCTCGTCCGCATGTCCAGACGCATAGTCGGCGCGGGAGCGGCGTCGGTCGCGGACGACCACAAGTCCGTCGCGGACAGCATCGGTATGACGGGCGACTGGCGCAAAAACGGGCCGGCGTTTGAACTGCCTTACAGCTCTCTGTGGAGCCGCGAGATTCCAAATCTTATCGCCGCCGGACGCGACATCTCCGTGGACGACGATATGTGGGATATAACACGCGTGATCCCGCCGTGCGCCGTGACGGGAGAGGCGGCGGGCGCCGCGGCCTCCATGACAGAGGATTTCGCGTCTCTGAACGTCGCCACCCTGCAGGAGAGACTGTCCGCTGATGGCGTAAAGCTGCACCTGTAGAGTGCTCTTCACAATCTATTTTTTCGTGATCTCAATATATCCCTCGTCCGCGTTGACTAGGACCATGTCGCCGGTCTCTATATATTTCAGCGGGTCCTCCTCGAAATCGGTCATCATGGGGACGTGCGCCTGAAGCGCGCAGCCTACGGTGAGGGGGCTGCTCTTGGTGTGGACGAACGCGGCGGGCTTGGCGCCGAAGCCGTAGGCGAGAAATCCGCCCGAGCCTCGCGGGGAATAGAATACCAGCACCTTTCCGGTGTACGGCACCTTGAACAGCGGGTGGTTGCGCTCCGTCGTATATCCGTTCGCGGGGCTCACGTTTGTGAAGCCCTGCAAATACTTCGGCGCTACGAGAGCCTCCGCCTCCACACAGCCCGGATACTCACAGCGGCCCTTAATACGTATTTTATTCATATCGTCAACTCCTATTTCCACTCTCCGCGCCACTTGCCCGTAAACGCGGCGTCGATGCAGTCGTCGGTCGCGCCGTAGTACACGCCCAGCTTGTAATCATCGTCGGGGTAACAGCCTGTGATATACTGCGCCTGCTTTGCGGTATCGACGGCGATGCCGTGCACACCGTCCGGTACTGCGCCCATCGCTGCCAGACACGCTCCCGACATGAGGTGAGCGCCCGCTTTTTCGAATATGTCGATGTAGCCGAGCTTTTTCGCGTTGTCGTAGAGCCAAGGCGCCGTCATTATCCACAGCGGTATGCGGCACTTTTTGCCCTCCAGCTTTACCGACAGGCGCTGAAGATCGACTATGTTCAGGTGCGGGCAACCAAGATATACGAGATCCACGACGTCCGTCGTGTGGTAATTGAGGCTGTCGTAAGCCCCGCGTAGCGTGTTATTGTCGATAAATACGCTGCGTTTGAACGGCTTTCCGCCCGTGGCGTGCTCGATCGTCGGAGCCTCCGGAGTTATGCCGGGCAGATGATACATGCGCACGGCGCCGCCGGTGCTTGCCGCCGAATTGAATTTCTGATACTGCGTCGTCGTTGGGCGGGAGGTACCGGTCACGACGGGCACGTCCACATCGACGGCCTCGCCTACGGCAAACCCGTATACGTCCCACTCCAGATCCGTTTTGATGAGTCTATCCGTCTCGATGAGTATCGTACCCAGCCGGTTTTCCGTTATGTGCATGTCGTAGTACGGCGCCTTGCCCAGAAGGCATGTGGCAAGCGAGCCGTCGAAGTTGGTCCGCGCGCCGAGCGTCGCGTTGCAGTACGGCATCTGCGAGCTCTCAAACCACGAGCAGTGTTGCCCTACGGAGGGCAGATACGACATGGTAAGATAATTCGCGCACGAGTGCGTGGTGATCAGGCCCATCTTGCGCAGCACCTTGAACTCGTCCTCGTGCATCGCCGCGGCGTGGAACTTCGGGTCGTCCTGACGCGCCCTCGGATCCTTATACGCGCAAACGTTGCATTTCTCCCATCCGTGGATAGGCGCTTGCTCGCCGAACGGCGCTTTGTCGGCGAAAGTCGGTATCGCGAAGCGTCCGCCGCTCTCGGCGAATTCCGTGAGCTCGTCAAGCGTGACGACATAGTACTGCGACATACCGAGCCCGGGTGTATGCATATCTCCCGTCCCGTCGAGATCGACAAGCCGCTCCGCGCCCGATATGCGGCACATCTCCACGAGATACTGCATACACTTCTGTTTTACGATACCCTCCTCGCCCTGTAAAATGCGCTTCTCCTCATCTGTCAAAACAGGCATCTCAGACATTACGTTCTCTCCTCCATCAGTTAATTGCATATTGATACCCTTTCACATATGTCCGCCGCCGTCGATTATGACGGTCTGTCCGGTGATGAAGAGGTTTTCCTGCGCGAAGAACAGCGCCGCCCTCGCTATGTCTATTGGCTCGGCGACTCTTCCCAGCGGCGTGCTCTTCGCCACCATCTCGAATTCCTCCGGAGGCGACGGCGCCTTCATCGGCGTGTTCACCATACCGGGCGCGAGCGCGTTCACTATTATGTTGTCGGGCCCGTACTTGCGCGCGAACGCCTTTGTCTGGCAGTTCGCGGCCGCCTTGGACGATGTGTAGGCCGGCGACGAATACGCCCCGTCCACGCCCGTCACCGAGGTTATGTTCACTATGCGTCCGAAGCGGTTTTGCCTCATATTGGGTATGACCGCGAGGTTCATAAGGTAATGTCCGAGCACGTGTATCCTGAAAAACCTGAGATACTCGTCGGGGTCCATGCCCTCAAATTTCGTGATAAACGGGACCTCGCCGCGTTCGAGCTGCGATTCCACGCCGGCGTTATTGATGAGTATGTCCACCTTGCCGAACGTCTCAAGAACCTTTCCGACCCCCTGCTGCACGGCGGCCTTGTCGCTCACGTCAACGGAGAGCGCTATTGCCCCGTCCGTGTACTTCAAGCACTCCTCGCACGCTTTCTCGATCGGCGCCGTCCTGCGTCCGAACAGAGCGACCTTAGCCCCTCCCTTCGCCAACTCGACGGCGCACGCCTCGCCCATACCCGTACCCCCGCCCGTGACGATCGCCACTCTGTCCTGAAACCCGTAATCCAAATATTTCGCCATGACACATCACCCTTT
>JAISBX010000173.1 GCA_031265965.1 Oscillospiraceae bacterium
TTCAAGATAGTTACGCTGGACGGGCAGGTGATAAACGCCGGAGGCTCGATGACCGGGGGCTCGACCGCGAAGGGCGTGGGCATCATATCGCGCGCCAACGAGCTGGCGCAGCTCGGCGAGCAGGCGAAGGCAGTCGAAAGCAAGCTGCGGGACGCGCAGTCAAAGGCCGCGGAGCTAAAGCGCGAGGCCGCGGCGTACGAGTACACGCTGGAGACGGCGCGCGACGAACTGCGCGCGCTGGAGTACAAAATACAGGAGCTTGAGATCAACCTGCGACACTATGGGCAGCTTGAGGAGGCGGCCGAGGCGAGTTGTGAGACGCAGAGGTCGGAAATATCCACAATACAGGTGCTCATGTCGGCAAATACACTGGAGACTGACGAGCTGCGCGCCGGGATAGCGGCGATGGAGCGGGAAGCCGCGGACGCGCGCGCGTCCGCGGACGCGCGCGCGGCGGACGGGGAGCAGTTGTCCGGAGAGCGGGCGCGCGTGAGCGACGAGCTGGCAAAGCTGCGCGCGGACGAGGCGGCGCTGACGGCGGAGCGCGAGGCGCTCACAAAGGCCGTGACCGAGCTGTCCGCGCTGCGCGCGGACCTCACGGGCAACAGGCAGTCCGGCATCGAGAGCATAAACGAGCTGACGGCCAGAAACGACGGGCTGCGCGAACTGATCGAGGCGGGGGAGCGCGAGACGGCGGAGCTTGACGACGCGCTGGCGGAATGCAGACGCCGGATAACGCGTCTCGACGCCGATAAAATGGACATCGAGGCGGAGCGCTCGAACCATGAAAAGGACACGCGCGAGCGCAACAGCCGGCTTCTGGAGCTGGGGAACGCGTGTTCGCGTTTAGAGAACAAATTGGACTCGGCCAACATGGAGGAAAATCAGATCACAGCCAAGCTCTGGGACACGTACGAGCTCTCGCGCGGCGACGCCATGCTGCTCCGCGTCGAGCTGAGCGGCACGCAGGACGCCGAGCGGCGCATCACGGAGCTAAAGCGCGAGATAGCCGGTCTGGGCACGCCGAATATCGGGGCCATCGAGGAATTCGAGCGCGTCAACGCGCGTTATACATATCTAACCGAGCAGCGCGACGACGTGGAGACCGCGAAAAAGGAGCTGCTGGGGATCATATCCGAGATAACGGAGCAGATGCGCGTTATATTCAGCCGGGAGTTCCGGCTCATAAACGACAGCTTCAAGGAGACGTTCGTCGAGCTGTTCGGGGGCGGGCGCGCGAATCTGTCGCTCGAGGACCCCGACGACGTGCTGGGCTGCGGGATAGAGATAGAGGTCCAGCCCCCGGGCAAGTCGCTCAAGACGATAACGCTGCTGTCGGGCGGGGAGAAGGCGTTTGTGGCCATCGCGATATACTTCGCAATATTGAAGGTGCGCCCCACGGCCTTCGTCGTGCTCGACGAGATAGAGGCGGCGCTCGACGACGCGAACGTCATACGCTTCGCCGACTATATGAGGCGCATGGCGGAGCGCACGCAGATGGTGGTGATCTCGCACAGACGCGGCACGATGGAGGAGGCGGACATCCTGTACGGCGTCACCATGCAGGAGATGGGCGTGTCGCGCATACTCACGCTTGATCTCGAACAGGCGGAGAGGGCAATAGCGGGCTGAGCGCCCGGGAGGTCGTATTGGGATTTTTTGACAAAATAATCGAGGGGCTCGCGAAGACGAGGAAGAGCGTGTCGTCGCGGCTGACGGGTATTTTCGCGTCGTTTACCGGCGCGGACGGCGAGTTTTACGACGAGCTGGAGGAGACGCTGATATTGGCGGACATCGGCGTGGAGACCGCGTCCGGCGCCGTTGAGCAGTTGAGGGAACGCGCGCGCGAGCTCGGCCTGAGAAGCGGAGAGGAGCTCAAGGGCGCGCTGACGGACATACTGACGCAGGCGCTCGGCGAGGGCGGCAGCGAGCTGAAGCTGGGCACAAAGCCGTCCGTCATACTCGTCATAGGCGTCAACGGCGTGGGAAAGACTACGACGATAGGCAAGCTGGCGGCCAAGCTGACCGGCGAGGGAAAGCGCGTGCTGCTGTGCGCGGGCGATACGTTCCGCGCGGCGGCCGCGGAGCAATTGACTATCTGGGCGCAGAGGGCGCACGCCGACATAGTGCGCCACGGCGAGGGCTCCGACCCCGCGTCGGTCGTGTTCGACGCCATCGCGGCGGCAAAGGCGCGCGGAGCGGACATCGTGATATGCGATACGGCGGGGCGGCTGCACAACAAGTCGAACCTGATGAACGAGCTGAACAAAATAAGCAGGGTGATCGACCGCGAGCTGCCGGGACACGACAGGGAGACGATACTCGTGCTCGACGCGATGACGGGCCAGAACGGGCTCATTCAGGCAAAGGCGTTCAAGGAATCCGCCGGGATAACGGGCATCGCGCTGACAAAGCTCGACGGCACCGCGAAGGGCGGCATCGTTGTGGCGATAAGCAATCAACTGCAAATACCTGTCAAGCTCGTCGGCGTCGGCGAAAAGGCCGAGGATCTGCTCGAATTCGACGGGCGCGCGTTTGTGGAGGCGCTTCTCCAATGACGTTTGTGCTGGCGACAAAAAACGGCGGGAAATTGGAGGAAATGCGCGCGATACTGTCCGGTATGGGCCACGGACTGATCCCGTGCTCCGAGGCCGGCGCGGACGCGGAGGTGGAGGAGACGGGCGATACCTTCCGTGAAAACGCGCTGATCAAGGCGCGCGCCGCGTGCGAGGCGACGGGGCTGCCGGCGATAGCGGACGACAGCGGGCTGTGCGTCGACGCGCTGGGCGGCGAACCCGGCGTGTACTCCAAGCGATACGCCGGCGAGAGCGCGGACGACGGCGGACGGTGCGATTTTTTATTGAAAAAACTCGAAAATACGGAACATCGGAGCGCGAAATTCGTCTCAAGCATTGTGTGCGCATTTCCGGACGGCGCCGTCGTCGAGGCGGCGGGGGAGTGCCGGGGCGAGATATTGCGCGAAAAGCGCGGCGGCGGCGGCTTCGGATACGACCCCGTGTTCTATATACCGGAGCTCGGAAGGAGCATGGCGGAGCTCACGCCCGGCGAGAAAAACGCCGTGTCGCACAGGGGCGCCGCGCTGCGTGCGTTCGCGCCCGGACTGGAGGCGCAGCTCAGGGGCGGGGGCGCGATGAGAACGGGCATATACGGCGGCGCGTTCAATCCGCCGCACACGGGGCACTTACGTCTCGCGGAGGCGGCGATCGAACGGCTGGGGCTCGACAGGCTTATAGTGGTGCCCACGGGGGAGCCGCCGCACAAGCGGCTGCCCGACGCCTCGCCCGACGCGCCGACGCGTCTCGCGCTGACGCGTTTGGCGTTCGCGGGCCTGCCGCGCGCCGAGGTGTCCGGCTGCGAGGCGGAGCGCGGGGGCGTGAGCTACACGGCCGATACCGTGCGGAGCTTCAGGCGGGAATATCCCGGCGACGAAATATATCTGCTCACCGGTACGGATATGTTCCTGTCGATGATGGACTGGAAGGACGCGGACGACATTCTGCGCAGCGTCGTACCGGCGGCGGGCGCGCGCCGCGACGGGGACGCGCGGCGCATACGCGGCGCGGCGGACGATATAAAGCGGAGGTACGGCGTCACGCCGGTGATAGTGGAGTTCGAGCCTGTGGACGTGTCGTCGTCGCATATCCGCGAAGCGCTGAAAAATGGCGGCGGACGGGAGTACCTTGCGGAAAGCGTATATGAGTGTATAATAAGGAAAGGCCTGTACGGCGCGCGCCCCGAGCTCGCGTGGCTGCGAGAACGCGCGTACGCGATGCTCGACGACAGCAGAGTGGCGCACGTCGAGGGCTGCGAGCTGGAGGCGGCGCGTCTGGCGGCCAGATGGGGCGCGGACGAACGCGACGCGCGCGAGGCCGCGATACTGCACGATATCACGAAGCGTCTCGACGCGGACGGACAGCTTGCCATGTGCGCGCGGTACGGCGTCCGCGCCGACGAGATCGAGCGCGAGTATCCCAGACTGCTGCACGCGAAGACGGGCGCCGCGTTCGCGAGGGCGGAGTTCGCGGTGTCGGACGCCGTATATGACGCCATTTTGTGGCATACTACCGGCAGGGCGGATATGGCTCTTCTGGAGAAGATAATGTATATCGCGGACTACATCGAGCCGACGCGCGATTTTGAGGATGTGGACGCGCTGCGCGATCTGGCGTACTCGGACCTTGACGCCGCCATTATATGCGGGCTGGATTTCAGCATAACCGATATAACCTCGCGCGGCATAACGCCGCACCCGCACTCGCTGGAGGCGCTGCGGTTTTTAAGACCCGGAGAACAGACAAATCTGAAAGGGACCTAAATACAATGAGAGTATTCGGCAGTAACGGAAGGGGAAAACACGCAAGCGACGTGAGTGTGCTGCGCAAGGGAAACGTCAGCAAACGCGATACGGGCGGCGGCCGCAGGAGGCGCAAGCCGCGCACGGTTCGCAGGACGCTGTTCAGGATAGGCACGGTGCTCCTGGCGCTCATCGCGGCGATCGTCGTGGGGGTATTTGTGGTCTTCAAGCTGGGCTTGTTGAGCGGCGCTCCGCCTGAGATCGGCGATGACGTACGGCGTACGCCATTATCGACAGCGCCCACGCCGCCGGATCAGCAGGACGATGACCCGGAGCCCACGGACAGCTCCGACAGCGAGATCACAACGCCCGCGGGGCGCCGCGACGGGGTGTACACGTTCCTCATACTCGGCATGGACGACGGCAACAACAACACCGATACGTTCATGACGGCGACTCTGGACACGGTGAACTACACGCTCAACGTCGTGAACATCCCGCGCGACACGCTCGTGAACGTCTCGTGGAACACAAAAAAGATAAATACGCTCTACGCGAATCTCGGAGTCGAGGGTACGGTGGAGCGCTTGTCTGAGATACTCGGGTACAAGGTGGACAGGTACGCTATAGTCAATATGCAGGCGTTCAGGGCGCTCGTCAACGCCATAGGCGGGGTCGATTTCGACGTGCCCGTAAATATGAATTACGACGATCCGTACCAGGGGTTGAGCATACACTACAGCAAGGGTATGCACCATTTGAACGGGCAGCAGGCGCTTGAGGTAGTGAGATTCAGGGGATATAACGCCGCGGACATACGGAGGATAAGCACGCAGCAGGAGTTCCTCATGACCGCGATGAAGCAGATACTCGCAGCAAAGAACAGCCTGAAAATCACGGATATCGCCAGCATTTTCATGAAATACGTCGAGACCGATTTGGAGCTGCGGAATATCATATGGCTGGCGGCGGAGCTGTTCAAGCTCAACCCCGAGAACATAACGTTTACGACGCTTCCGGTAGACACCTCCGGCGCGACATATGTTACGATATACGTCAACGACTGGCTGGAACTCGTCAACTCGAAGCTCAACCCGTTTTTGGAGCCCATCAGGGCGGATGAACTGAGCATACTTACGAAAAACGGCTCGGGAGGGTACTACTCGACAGACGGGCACTACGAGGGAAACAACCTGTCATGGGCGCAAGGGAGCGGCAGGTCGTCGTCGCAATCACAGTCGCAATCACAGTCGGGCGGAAACGCATCCAGTTCGCCGTCTCCGTCCGCGTCGTCGTCTCCGACTCCGACGGACAGCGGCGAGCCGACGGACAGCGGCGAACCGACGGATAGCGGCGGCGAGAGCACAGGCGCCGAGGGCGGGCAGCCGGCCGAGCAGTCGCCGCCCGCAGAGACCGCCTCACCGGGCACGGGCGAGGGCTCCGAGGGCACGCCGCCGCCCTCAGACACCCCGCCCGCCGAAACAACGCCCGCCCAACCATCCACCTCCGACCCGTCCGGCGGCGCACCAAGCGACAACACCAACGACGACGCCCCACCGGACTGGCTGGGGTAGTGATAGGAGCGTTGCATAATTAATAATATAAGGGGAGGAATATGTCTTGAGATTTATCGATGCGACAAAAGAGGACGCGGCCATTGCGCGGGAGAGGAATTATTCGTGGGAGACTCCGCCGGCGCCGATACCGGAGGAACAGATCGCGGAGACG
>JAISBX010000076.1 GCA_031265965.1 Oscillospiraceae bacterium
GCGCCGTTGCGAGCTCGGAGAAGACGCTGAGACTTAGGGGCACGGCGACCATAGCCGCGGGCAGGGCGCTGACGCTGATGCCATTGGGGGCGTCGGGTAAATCTGACCTAACCGGCGTCACGTGGGCGAGCTCCAAGCCTGCTATCGCTACAGTCGACGCGTCCGGACGCGTGACGGGCGTCAAGGCGGGCAAGACCGTCATCACAGCTACCGTCGCCGGTACAAAGCTGAGGGGCACGTGTACCGTGACGGTGTCGGGCGCGCCCAAGGCGCCGGTGACGGGGCTTTCAGTGAGCAAGGCCGCGACAACTTTGGAAGCGGGGAAGGCGGAGGCGCTCAAGGCGGTGTTCGCTCCGGTCGCGCCGACGATAAAGGGCGTGACGTGGATGAGCACGGACAACAGCGTGGCGACAGTCAGCGACGCCGGCAAGGTGACGGCTGTCGCGGCCGGGACCGCGACGGTCGTAGCGGTAAGCGATGACGGCGGGTACTCCGCCGTGTGCGCCGTGACGGTCACGCCGAAGCCAGTGAAGGCGACAGGCATAACTATCGACCAAAAGACGATCTCACTGGGCGCCGGCGAGAGCGCCGTACTGACATGCTCAATAGCGCCCGCCGACACTACAAATCAGGCGGTCGTGTGGAAGAGCAGCAACCCGAGGATAGTGACAGTGGACGCAGGCGGACGCATAACAGCCGTCAGGAAAGGCACAGCAACGATAACCGTCACCACGGCGGACGGCAGCAGAAGATCCGCCACGTGCAGGGTGACGGTGACGTGAACACGGAGGGCGGCGGGCGAACGCCGTCCTCCCCTATCTGTCCGGCAGATACCGCGTGAGTTTTTCGATTACCTCTTCGAGGTCGAGGGGCTTGCCTATGTGGTCGTTCATGCCGGCGGCGAGACAGCGGTCTATGTCCTCGCGGAAGACGTTTGCGGTCATCGCGATTATCGGCACGCCGCGTGCGTGAGGTGAGCCCAGGGCGCGGATGCTGCGCGTGGCCTCGTAGCCGTCCATCTCCGGCATCTGCACGTCCATGAAAATGAGGTCGTACCGCTCGGGGGAGGCGGCGAACATTCGCAGCGCCTCCGAACCGTTTACGGCGCACTCGATCTCAAGCTGTGTGGGCTCGAGCAGCGCCATGACGATCTCGCGGTTTATCTCGACGTCCTCCGCCACGAGCAGACGCGCGCCCGCGAAGCTGATATCCTCGTGCATGTCCGCGCCGGATCCGCCCTGCGCGTTCACGCCGATACATTCGTTTATACAGTCGGCGATCATAGAAGGGAAGAGCGGCTTGGACATAAACCTGTCGACGCCGGCGTTCTTGGCGTCGCGCTCTATCGCGCCCCACTCCGCCGCGGAAATGATTATCACTACCGACTGCTCAGTATCCCGATCCTTTATGAGACGCGCGAGCTCCACGCCGTCCATGCCGGGCATACGCCAATCTATGAAGTAGATATCGTATTTACCGTTTTTTTCTATGGCGGCCGCCGCCTCGACGCCGCTGAGAGCGACGTCGCACGTGATACCCAGCCCGAGCGCAGTCTCGGCGAAAAACTCCAGAATTTCCTCGGAGTCGTCCACGGCGAGCACACGTACGTTTTTCCAGTTTACGCCGGGATTGAGCAGACTGGTTCGGTCGCGCGTTTCGCAACGCCCGCAGTTAGCGGTGAAAGCGAAAGTGGAGCCATTGCCGAGCTGCGACACTATCCAAATACGGCCGCCCATCAGCTCGACGATGCGCTTGGATATGGACAGTCCGAGACCGGTGCCGCCGAACTTGCGAGACGTACTGTTCTCCGCCTGCTGGAACGAGTTGAACAGGCGCGACTGCTGCTCGGGACTGATGCCGATGCCGGAGTCCGTTACCTCCACGCGCAGCGTGTACTCCAGTTCGCCCTCTTCCTCGAGTGCCGCGCTGAGCTTTATGGAGCCGTATTCGGGCGTGAATTTTACCGCGTTGCTCAGAAGATTCGTTATTACCTGAGTAATCCGCTGGTCGTCGCCGACGAGATGGCGCGGCATGTCCTTGTCGATATGTACCGAGAAGCTCTGGTGCTTTTCCTCTACGCGGAAGTTTATTACGTTGACTACTTTTTGCAGCATTTTCTCGAAGTCGAATTCAGAGTACGAGAGCTCAAGCTTGTTCGCCTCAATTTTAGACATGTCTAAAATGTCGTTTATAACTCCGAGCAGATGTGAGGAGGCCGCCTCGATCTTGCCGAACGCGTAGTTCTTGCGCTCGATATCGGGTGCGGAGTGGCCGATGGACGTCATGCCGATGATGGCGTTCATCGGCGTGCGGATCTCGTGCGACATATTTGACAGAAAATCGGCCTTTGCCGCCGACGCGTCCTCGGCATGCTTGCGCGCGTCGTTATAGACCTTGCTCTGGAACCTTATGATGAGTCCAACGGCCAGACTGCAGAAGACTATGGTATAGGCGCTGTCCGTGTGGACGGTGAGCTCCGACTCGAACCGCGTGACGAGCTCCGGATAGAAGTAGCTGACGAATATGCAGGCGAGCACGATCGCGAGGTATAGCGCCTCCATGATCACACAATCACTGCCGTCCAGCAGTAGGAAAATTATCATGGATCCGAACAGCATGTACATCATGATCCCGCTACCGAGCCCGTTCGTAAAGAAAAATATTACGGGAAACATGAAGTCGCACGTGAACGCCAGCAGTATAAATGTGCCGAGACGGTAGTTGCCGGTGATGTTGGGCCAGAACACCAGAAACAGCACGGCGGCCCAGGTGACGGATATGGCCGCGCAGGCGAGCAGGGAGGATCTCTGTATGAAAGTGACGGCGACGGCCAGCGTACACAGTATGACGCATATGCCCACTATGATGTTGAACAGCCGCGCGCGCAGCGGAAGCTCATCCGAAAACGCGTATTTTGTCGCCGCGCTCTTGATTTTTCTTAAAATATCTATCACCCTTTCGGAAAATACCGCAGGCGGGGTATATATGGAATAAAAAAGCCCTTTAGATGAGTATATATCATAATATATCAAAAAGCAATGAAGTATATTTTTTATCTTTTTTTCCCCATAATGTATTGACACGGACGGTAAGTTGTGCGAAAATAGAAGTCGTATTTTGTAGTAAAGTGTCTTCTGTTGCAGAAAGAACGCTTGTCATTTTATTTTTTATGTGATAGTATTCATTATATTTCATAGTAAGACGGCGCGATGCCGATCCTTTGGAGGCTTTTTGATTGAAGAATTTCCTTGATAACGCACTGCGAAATATACGTGAGTTTTTCAAGAATCTCGATAAAAAACAGCGGATCAGGCTCGGCGTACTGACGGCGGTCGTCATAGCGCTCGCCGTCACGCTGACGGTGATATTAAACAGGAAGGACTACGCGCTGCTGTACACGGGGCTGCCGCAGGAGGAAGCCGGCAGGGTGTACGCCACGCTCAGAGAGATGGGCGAGGACGTGAACGTAGCAGAGGGGACGGGCTCGATTTTTGTGCCCTCGGACCGCGTGACGGAGCTGCGGATGACGCTCTTGGGGGCGGG
>JAISBX010000087.1 GCA_031265965.1 Oscillospiraceae bacterium
ACGGACTCGTCGTCATAAAAGATATGGAACGCGTAGTGCTCCCTGTATTTGGGATATATCCCGTACGCGGCGAACCCGCCGCCAAGTCCGTTCGACCTGTCGTGCATGACCGCGATGGACCTCAATACCTCGCCGCCGCCGACCGGCCTCCCGCTCCGCGAGAATATGCCCGATATGGCGCACCCCGACGGTATCCTCTCCCGACCTTCCATCATTTGTATAAACAACCCCCGTCGCTCAATCGAAATCAGTTGAAATTATTTTGCAGATAGTACATCACGAGTTCCCCGAGCAGCTCATCCCTGTCGAGGCGGCAGATGAGACTGCGCGCGTTATTGTAGTTCGTGATGTATGTGGGATCCTCGGACAGGATATATCCTACGATCTGGTTGACCGGGTCGTATCCCTTTACACGCAGCGCCTCATAGACCTTCGAGAGTATCTCCCGCATCTGCGCCTTTCCGCCGAGCACCTCAAATTTCCTTGTCAAATCGTCCATCATCGCACCCTCTTCATCCGCATATCCGTCCCCAAATATTATATCAAAAAAATTGCGCCCTTTCAATCGAAATTCTTAAACGGCATCGGCAGAAACGACGTCAGGCGATAGCTCACATAGCGGCCGTCGCCGCGCGAGCACAGCACCTCTATATCCGGCGAGAACTCGTTCAATATCTGGCGGCAGTTGCCGCACGGATAGCAGTACTCCGTGCCCTGCGAGACTATCGCTATGCGCGTGAATTTTTTGTGCCCGGCGGATACCGCGCACGACACCGCCGCCGTCTCCGCGCACACCGTCGCGCCGAGCGAAGCGTTTTCGATGTTGCAGCCCGTAAACACGGAGCCGCCGTCGCACTCTATCGCCGCGCCCACCGGAAAACGCGAGTACGGGCTGTATGATCGCTCCATCGCCTCTATCGCTCTGTCAAGCAATTCCCTGTCTGTCATTCCCATATCCCTCTCATTTAAAATACTCCACTCCGCCCTCAAATACGGGGTGGTGTTTGTTGCCGTATATGTTTTTCGCCACGAGCTCTCCGCGCCTCTCAATGTGCCCCATCTTGCCGAAAACGCGCCCGTCGGGGCTGTACAGGCCCTCGACCGCCATGTATGAACCGTTCGGGTTCACGTCGATATCCATCGACGCGGCGCCGTTCGCGTCCGTGTACTGCGTCGCTATCTGTCCGCCCGCGCGCAAGCTGTCGAATATGTCCTCCGCTACGACGAACCGGCCCTCGCCGTGCGACACAGGTACGGCGTAGACGTCGCCAACGCGGCACAGGCTCATCCACGGCGAGTTGACCGACGCGACGCGCGTGTACACGTAACCCGCCTGATGGCGCCCTATCGTGTTGTGCGTCAGCGTCGGATACGAGGCGTCCGGCTGCCTTATCTCGCCGAACGGGACGAGGCCCAGCTTTATGAGCGCCTGAAAACCGTTGCATATCCCGAGGATCAGCCCGTCGCGTGAGCGCAGGAGCTCATGTACGGCGTCCGACACGCGCGGGTTCCTGAAAAACGTCGTGATGAACTTGGCCGAGCCGTCCGGCTCGTCGCCGCTCGAGAAGCCGCCGGGTATTATGAGCATCTGACAGCCGGATATCGCGTCCGCCACGGCGCGCGCCGATTCCTCCAGCGCCGCCGCCGTCAGATTCCGCACAACGACGGTCTCCGCGAGGCCGCCTGCGCGCTCTATTGCGCGCGCGGTGTCTATCTCGCAGTTAGTTCCGGAAAACACGGGTATGACAGCCTTTGGCCGAGCTATTGCGTGCCTGCGCACGGCGGGCGCCGCCCGCGGATCGCTCAATGTTTCCGCGCGACCGCCAGTATCTCCGGCCGTCGTCGGGAACACGCCCTCCAGCGGTTCCCCCCAGCGCTCGCGCAGCAGCGCCAGCGGCACGCTGTCGCCTCCGGCCGTTATTGCGGCGCGCTCCGCCGTGACGCCGATCCGCCTAGCTCCGGATACCGGCCGCGCGACCTCCGCGATGATCGCGCCCGCCGGGCGCTCCCCGAACAGAATATCCAGCGCGGAGTCGTCCGCCTCGAAGCCTATCGAGTTGCCGAGCGCCATGTTGAATATGCCCTCCGCCACGCCGCCCTCCGCGACGGCCCACGCCGCGGACACGATCCCGTCCTTGATGAGTCCGCGCACGGTCCGCCACATCGGCGTTATGCCGCCGTCGGGCTCGAAGTATACCACCTCGCGTCCCGCCTCCTTGAATTCCGGAGATATGACGGTACGCGCGTCGCACGGCGCCACGGCAAACGAAATAAGGGTGGGCGGCACGTCCATATCCATGAAGGAGCCCGACATACTGTCCTTCCCGCCTATAGCCGCTACGGACAGCTCAAGCTGCGCGTCGAGCGCGCCGAGCAGCGCGGCGAGCGGCTTGCCCCACCGCTCCGGGTCGGCGCGGAGCCGTTCAAAATACTCTTGGAGCGAGAGGTACGCCTCGTCCGGCGAGCAGCCGGCGGCCACCAGCTTCGCCACGGACGTTATCACGGCGCGTCTGGCCGCCTCGAACGGGTCGCGTTCCGAGAGGTACGGGTCGAACGCGAACGACATGACGGAGCACGTCGTCGTCTCGCCCTTCGTCAGGGGCAGCAGCGCCGCCATGACCTGCGGACGCGTCTCCCGCTCGCGCCCTCCGAGGGGCGCGAGCACCGCGCCCGCGCCCACCGAGCCGTCGAACATCGCCGCCAGCCCCCGTTGCGAGCAAAACCGCAGGTCACCCGCCATGTCCAGCAGGCGCGGGCGCGCGTCCTTGCCGCCGTCCGGCGGCAAGGACGGGGAGACGCACTCGGGGATATGCGCCGACGCCCGCTTCGGAGCGCCCGCGCTCGACAGCAGGTCGCGGGAGATGTCCGCCACGACCTCGCCGCGGAACCTCATGACCATGCGCCGGGTGTCCGTCACCTCCGCCACGACGTACGCCTCGAGATTCTCGCCGTCCGCCTTCGCTATGAACCGCTCCGCGTCACGAGGGCTCACGACGACGGCCATGCGCTCCTGCGACTCCGATATAGCCAGCTCCGTGGCGCCCAGCCCTTCGTATTTTTTGCGCACGAGCGTCAGGTCTATATCCAGCCCGTCGGCGAGCTCGCCTATCGCGACGGATACGCCGCCAGCGCCGAAATCGTTGCACCGCTTTATCATGCGCGTCGCCTCAGGGTCCAGAAACAGGCGCTGTATTTTTCGCTCCTCCGGTGCGTTGCCCTTCTGCACCTCCGACGCCGTTTGGGACACCGTATCCGCGCCGTGGGTCTTCGACGAGCCCGTGGCGCCGCCTATGCCGTCTCGCCCTGTCCTGCCGCCCAGCAGAATTATCCTGTCGCCCGGTTCCGGCGTCCCGCGCGTCACGTCGCGCGAGCGCACCGCGCCCACCACCGCTCCGACCTCCATGCGCTTTGCGACGTAGCCGGGGTGGTATATCTCGCGGACAAGGCCCGTCGCCAGCCCGATCTGATTTCCGTACGACGAGTACCCGCGCGCCGCCTCCGCCGTTAGCCTGCGCTGCGGCAGCTTGCCCGGAACAGTATCGTCCACGCCCGCGCGCGGGTCGCCGGCGCCCGTCACGCGCATCGCCTGATACACGTACGCCCTGCCTGACAGCGGGTCGCGTATCGCGCCGCCGATGCACGTGGCCGCGCCGCCGAACGGCTCTATCTCCGTCGGGTGGTTGTGCGTCTCGTTCTTGAACATGAGCAGCCAGTCCTCGGCGCCCGCGTCCGTGAGCGCCTCCACGTGTACGGAGCAGGCGTTGACCTCGTCTGATATGTCAATATTTTCCAGAAGCCCCCGCGCACGCAGTACCTTTGCGCCTATCGTGGCGACGTCCATGAGCGTCACGGGACGCGAGCCGGCGGCGTCGCCGTAGACTTCCTCGCGCGCGCCGAGGTAGCGCTCGTACGCGCGGAGGACGCGCGCGTCGTCTATCCGGATGTCCTCGAGGCGCGTGCCGAACGTGGTGTGGCGGCAGTGGTCAGACCAGTACGTGTCGAGCACCCGCAATTCCGTCAGCGTGGGGTCGCGCCCCTCGCCGCCGCGCATATAATCGCGCAGGAAGCGCAGATCGTCCATATCCATCGCGAGCGCGTAACGCTCGAGTATCTCCGCCAGTCCGCTCTCGTCCGCGGACAGCAGTCCGTGTACGACAGGCACGCGCTCCGGCTCGTCGTACTCGCTCTCAAGCGTCAGCGGCATGTCCTTTGACGCCTCGCGCGAATCGACTGGGTTTATAAGGTGCGCGCGCAGGCGCCGCTTGTCGCTCCCGGACAGCGCGCCAAGGAACACATATATCCTCGCCGTCCTGACGGTCGGCCTGTCCGCGCGCGTTAGTATCTGCACGCACTGCGCGCACGAGTCCGCGCGCTGGTCGTACTGTCCCGGCAGCGCCTCTATACCGAGTATCCAGTGCTCGCCGCCTATATCCGGCAGCGTCCCGTCGCGGCAGTCGTCTATCTGCGGCTCCGTGAGTATGCACCGCTTGACCTCCGCGTAGACCGCGTCAGATATGCCCTCGATGTCGTACCTGTTGAATATCCGCACTCCCTCGACGCTTTGCAGCCCGAGGCTGTCGCGCGCGTCGCGCAGGACTCCCGCCGCCTGAACGTCGAACCCCGGTTTTTTCTCCGTGTAACAACGGTACACACGATCACTGTCTGTCATTGCCGCACCTCCGTCAATGCAAAACGCTCGCTCACCTTCCAGTCCGTCAGACTGAAGAAAACGCTCGACTGCGTGGGACGCATACCCGAGATAGCGTTCCTGTCCGAATGCGCCTCATACTGCTTGTAGAGTATGGGCACTATTACGGCGTCGTCCGCGACGCGCTCGCACAATTGTCTGGCCGCAACGCCGAACTGCGCCTCCGACTCCGCCGAGACGAACGCGTCTATATACTCCGCGTAACCCTCGCTGCCCACATCCCCGAAGTCAAGCTTGCCGCCCGGCAGCGCGAGCTCCGAAATATCAAAGCTGGCGGACAGCGTCGTCTCGCCGTAGTATATGTCAAAATCGCCGGCCTCGAGCGCCTCAAGGAACTGCGCCCACGGCAGCTCGCGCAACGTGACGTCCAGCCCGACGCGCCTGAGCGAGTCGCATATGGCGCGGGCGGCAGCCGTCTTCCGCGCGTTCTCGCTGTTCACGATAAAGTCCAGCGTGAACGGGACGTGCCCGCCGTCCTCGGGGTACTCCAAAAATACGTCGTTATCGGAGTCCGCCAGTCCGAGAAGCGAAAATATGGATGAAATTTCCAAAAACGCGTCCACTCCGGACGGTTCCCATTGCGCGTCGTACGCGTAGTGCGCCGGCGACAGCACGAGGGGAGCGGGCAGCGCGCAGCCGCCCATGAGCGTCCGCACGATATATTCCCGGTCTACCGCCAGCCCGACGGCGCGCCGCATATACCGGTCCAACACTGCGCGCCGCGAACTGAAGCCCAGATATTGCAGCGTGGTCGAGTCGTACCGCCGTATCTCGTGGTCTCGGTGCACGTTGATCGGCGACATGCCGACGGGATCGCTGCTGTAGAGGTCTATACTGTGCTCGGTGAACAGCTCCACGAGCTCCGAGTCGGTACACCCGCGCAGATATATGACGGACAGCGGCAGACGCGCCGCGTCCCTATAGCCCTGCACGACCGTGAGGCGCGCGCCGCCCCCCGGGCCGTCCGTGAGGACGTACGGCCCGCTCCCGGGCGGAACGGCGCCGTCGCCCGTGCCGCTTCTGACTATAGGCACGTCAAGCAGCGCCGCCAGCCTGCCGTTCGGCGAGACGAGCTCGACGGACACTCCGCCGCCCTCCTCCTCCACCGACACGGACTCAATACAGCTCAGTCTTTCGGCGTATCTGCCGGAATCGCGGGCGCGGTCGAGCGAATACGCCACATCCTCCGCCGTCAGCGCGCCCCCGTCGCTCATCACGACGTCCTTCTTCACCGTGAACACATACGACGCGCCCTCCGAGACATAGCTCTCGCAGAGCACGGGAACGGGCTCAAAGCTCTCGTCGAGCGCGAACAGACCCTCGTACATGAGCGACGTCACGGCGACGTTGTCCGTATTTGTGACGGCAAACGGATTTAACGTTCCTTCGGGGTCGTAGCGCAACGTAAATCTGTCGTCCGCGTTGTTTTCCGGGGCGACAGGCATCGCGGGTTCCGCGGGCGGCGCGACCTCGACAGGCGTCTCCGCGGGCTCGCTCTCGCCCATGAAGCACCCCGACGCCGACAGCAGCGCGCAGACCGCGGCAAATACAATAATATAGACAACGCAGCGTCTCAACGCATCGTGTTTCCTTTCGGCATACGATTACGGCGCCCCGGCGCCGCGAGTCCCCACACCCAAAGTACCACACGCGGTAACAAAAGTCAACAG
>JAISBX010000109.1 GCA_031265965.1 Oscillospiraceae bacterium
GTCAAGAGATTTTGCGCGTCGTGGTGCAACGGCGCTGACAGGGTGATCGTGCCGACATGCAAGGTCGAGGAGCTGCTGTCGTCCTACGGCGTGGTCCGGGAGACGTCCGTCGTCGCTACTGGAATAGATATCGGCAGGTTCTGCGGCAGCTCAATCCCGGCTGACAGGCTCGCGTCGCTGCGGAGGGAGCTTGGCATACGGGAGGGCGACAAGGTGATCGTCAGCATAGGGCGGATATCAAAAGAGAAAAACATCGGCGAGTTGCTTCTCGCGATGAGGACATATTTGCCGCCGCGCCCGGACGTACGTTTTCTCATCGTCGGCGACGGCCCCTCAAAAAAGGAGCTGGAGGGCATGAGCCGCGCGCTGGGGATATCTGAGCGCGTCATATTCGCCGGCGAACAGCCTTGGGACGGCATCGCCGATTTTTACGCTCTGGGGCGCGTTTTTATCAGCGCGTCGCAGAGCGAAACGCAGGGGCTCACATATATAGAGGCCCTCGCCGCCGGCTTGCCCGTCGTCGCCAAGGCGGACAGCTGCCTCGACGGCACGTTATACAATGGCGTAAACGGCTACACGTTTACCGACGCCGGCGGGCTGGAGCGCGCGTTGGACAGCCTGCTTTTTGACGACGAGCGATATGTAAAAATCTCAGAACAGGCGGTATCGTCCGTCAGGAAATTCTCTGCGGAACACTTCGCGCGCGCCGTCCAATCCATATATTTTGACGCGCTGACAGCCGAAGCCGAGTTGCCGGATGAAATGACGGTATAGGGCGCAGGTTACCGGTTCAGGCGGTGAGATGAAGTAAATGCTGCCGCAGCAAAAACAGTTGCGTCAGCGCGGTGTTTTGTGTATACTCTATGGCGTGATGACGAGGTGAGGTTGCGCGCATGACGGGGAACACGCTATATATGGTAATTCCGTGCTACAACGAGGAGGACGCGCTGCCGAGGGCGTCCGGTGTTGTGGGCGATAAGCTGCGGGCGCTTATGCGGACGGGCAAGGTCTCCGAGAACAGCCGTGTTCTTTTTGTAAACGACGGCTCGCGCGACGGCACGTGGGAGCTGATCAAGGCGCTGTGCGCGGACTCCCGGATATTCGCGGGCATAACGCTCAGCCGCAACCGCGGGCACCAAAACGCGCTGCTCGCGGGCTTGATGGAGGCGCGCGGCAGAGCCGACATGACGATCTCGCTCGACGCCGACCTTCAGGACGACATCAACGCGGTGGACGCAATGGTCGATGGTTTTTTGTCCGGTTGCGACGTCGTGTACGGCGTGCGCTCCGCGCGCGGGCGCGACACGTTCTTCAAGCGCTTCACGGCCGAGGGGTACTACAAGCTGCTGCGCGCGCTCGGCTGCGAGGTCGTGTTCAACCACGCCGATTACCGCCTCATGAGCGCCCGCGCGCTCGACGCGCTGAGCGAATACGGGGAGCGCGACCTGTATCTGCGCGGCATCGTGCCTATGCTCGGCTTCAAGACCGCTACCGTGAGCTATGAGCGCGGAGAGCGCCTTGAGGGAGAGAGCAAGTACACGCTCAAAAAAATGCTCGGGCTGGCGTCCGACGGCGTGGTGTCGCTGTCGCTCGCGCCCGTGCGTATCGTGCTGGGCGCCGGCGCCGCGTGTCTCGCCGCGGCGTTTGTGATACTCATAGCGTCAATCGCGGGTGCGGTAATGGGGCGCGCGTTTTCCGGGTGGAAAATTATGTCAATTTCGATATGGGCGGTCGGCGGGCTCATTCTGCTCGGTCTCGGCGTCGTCGGCGAGTACGCCGGCAGGGCTTATCTCGAAGCCAAGCGGCGTCCGCGCTACTTTGTGGCCGAGTCCGCGGGACTGGACGGCGGTCATAAACAAAATATGGAGGAAATTCAGTGAACGAAAAATCGTACGGGCTCGACTTGACACAGGGGCGGCTCAGCACGTTGATACTCCGGTTCGCGTGGCCCTTTCTGGCGTCGAGTATCGTATCGGTCCTATACGGCGCCGTCGATCTCGCCGTCGTGGGGCAGTTTACCGGGCAAAACGTGATATCCGGCGTCGCGACGGGCTCGCAGGTGATGAACATCGTGTTCGCCGCGACAAACGGGATAGGCACCGGCGGCACCGTGCTCATAGGCAGACGCGTCGGCGAACGCGACGACAAGGCCTGCGCGCGCGCCGCCGCCAGCTTTATGATCACAGGCGCGGCGCTGGCGGTGTTCATCACGCTCCTGCTGTTCGCGGCGCGCGGCGTGCTGCTGACCGCGCTCGCCACGCCGGCGGCGGCGCTTCCCTCCGCGTCGAACTACGTATTCATAACCACAATGGGCGCACCGTTTCTCGTAGGCTTCAATATGCTCAGCTCAATGGCGCGCGGAATGGGCAACGCGCGCACCCCAAGCATAATCGCCGCGATAGGCTGCGGCGTGAACATAGTTCTCGACTATCTGCTCGTCGGCGTGTGGCCGCTCGCCGAGGCGGGCGCCGCCATCGCCACAGTCGCGGCGCAGATCGTGGCGTTCGTCATAATGGTGATCTGGCAGTACAAGAGAAAATTTTCGTTTCCCTTCACGCGGCGCGACTTCAGGATCGACTGGTCCTCCGTGGGCAGCGTGTTCAAGGTCGGTCTCCCGCTGTGGCTGCAGGATCTGCTCGTCTCGCTGTCGTTCATGATAATAACGGGCATCGTCAACAAGATGGGCGTGGTGGCGTCGGCGTCGGTCGGCATCGTATCGAGGGTATTCAGCTTCGGCGGGATATTCCCGTCGGCGTTCGGCAGCGCCATAGCCGCTATAACCGCGCAGAATATCGGGGCGGGCAAGCGCGACAGGGCCCTCAAATCGCTCCGCTGGGGCATTGTGTACTCGCTCATCATCTGCGGGCTGTTCTGCGTATACTGTCAGGTGGCGCCGCAGTCGATAACCGCGCTTTTCGTCAGCGCCTCGGAGCCCGACGTTATAGAGGGCTCGGCGGCGTACCTGCGCGCCTTCGGACTCGACCTCTTGCTCGTGGCCATCATATTTCCGACGAACTCGTATCTCAGCGGCTGCGGAAAGTCCGCCATATCGATGGTACACAGTATGATAGCGACGTTTGGAGGGCGTATCCCGCTGTCGATCCTCGCCAGCCGCCTTGTCGGCTACACGCTCAACGGGCAGCTATATATGCTCGGTCTGGCATCGCCTATAGCGTCCGTGCCGTCGATAATTATCAGCTACGCTTACATATTCTGGCAGAGGAAAAAGGAGCGGCGCCTGCTGCCGGGCGCGGACGCGGGGGACGGCGAATGAGGCCGGAGGGCTTCAGATTTTCAAAGGCGATGGGGCAGAATTTCCTCGTCGATGGAACCGTGGCGGAGCGCACGGTGCGCGCCGCCGGACTTGACGGCTCGTTCGGCGTGCTGGAGATCGGCCCGGGCTCCGGCGCGCTGACCTCGCGCCTGTGCGCCGCGGCGGGGCGCGTGGTGGCGGTAGAGCTCGACAGGCGTCTCATTCCGTTGCTTGAGCAGGAGCTCGAGGGATACGGCAACGTCGAGGTCATACACGGTGACATTCTCAAGCTGGACATAGCGGAAATCGTCTCGGACAGGCTCGGTGGCCTGCGGCGCGCCGTGTGCTCGAATCTGCCGTACAATATCACCACGCCCGCGATAACGGCTCTGCTCCGCTCGGAATCGTTCGAGCTCATAACCGTCATGACGCAGCGCGAGGTCGCCGCGCGCATATGCGCTCCGCCGGGAAGCTCCGAGTGCGGGGCGTTTTCCATATTCTGTCAATTCTACGCGGATTGTGAGCGCCTTTTCGACGTGCCCCCGGGCGCTTTTTTCCCCCGCCCCAAGGTGTACTCCTCCGTCGTCTCCATGCGGCCGCTCGGCGCGCGCGCGGTCGCTCGCGAGGACGAGGCGATGTTCTTACGCGTAGTACGCGCGTCGTTCGCACAGCGCCGCAAGACGCTCTTGAACGCGCTTCACGCAGTATTCGGCGCTCAGATGACAAAAGACGAGCTCTCAGCCACGCTCACGTCGCTGGACATAACCCCGTCGACCCGCGGCGAGACCCTAGGCATCCCCGCCTTCGCGTCCAT
>JAISBX010000116.1 GCA_031265965.1 Oscillospiraceae bacterium
TTTTCGATTTGAGAGGAGAAGCGACATGGCCCAAATTTTCAAAGAGCCCTCGCGGACGTTCAGCGAGTACCTTCTCATACCGGGCTACACGGGCGCGGAATGTGTGCCGGACAATGTGAGCCTTGTGTGCCCGCTCGTCAGGTTCGGGCGAGGGGAACGGTCGGAGATCGAAATGAATATTCCGATGACATCCGCGATCATGCAAGCGGTGTCGGACGACGGCATGGCAGTCGCGCTCGCAAAAGAGGGCGGCGTTTCTTTTATATACTGCTCTCAACCGATAGAGAGCCAAGCGGAGATGGTGGCGCGCGCGAAGTCGTATAAGGCCGGCTTCGTGATAAGCGACTCTAACATCAAGCCCGACGCGACACTCGGCGATATTCTGGCGCTCAAGGAGCGCACGGGGCACTCCACAGTCGCCGTCACGGACGACGGCACGAGCGGCGGCAGGCTCGCGGGCATAGTCACGAGCCGCGACTACCGCATAAGCCGCATGAGCGGCGCGGAGCCGGTGCGCGGATTCATGACGCCGATAGACAAGCTCGTCACGGCGCGCGAGGGCATATCCCTCAGCGAGGCGAACGACGTGATATGGGAGCACAAGATAAACACCCTCCCCATAATCGACGGCGCGGGGCGCCTGAGGTACATGGTGTTCAGGAAGGACTACGACTCGCACAAGGCGAACCCGCTGGAGCTGCTCGACGGCAAAAAACAGTACGTCGTCGGCGCGGGCGTGAATACGCGCGACTACGCGGAGCGCATCCCGGCGCTCGTGGACGCCGGCGCGGACGTGCTGTGCCTGGACTCGTCCGACGGGTATTCGCATTGGCAGCGCGGCGTGATCGAGTGGGTGCGCGCGAGATACGGAAACGCGGTCAAAATCGGCGCCGGAAATGTCGTGGACGGCGACGGGTTCCGCTTTTTGGCGGACAGCGGAGCGGATTTTGTAAAGGTCGGCATAGGCGGCGGGTCGATATGCATAACGCGCGAGCAAAAGGGCATAGGGCGCGGACAGGCGACGGCGCTCATAGAAGTGAACGCCGCCCGCGGCGAATACCTCGAGCGGACGGGCCAGTATGTGCCGCTGTGCTCCGACGGGGGCATTGTACACGACTACCATCTGGCGCTGGCGCTGGCGATGGGCGCCGATTTTCTCATGCTCGGGCGCTATTTCGCCCGGTTCGACGAGAGCCCGACGAACAAGGTGAACGTCGGCGGCAGCTACATGAAGGAATACTGGGGAGAGGGCGCCGCGCGCGCGCGCAACTGGCAGCGCTACGACATGGGGGGCTCGCAGAAGCTGTCGTTTGAGGAGGGCGTAGATTCATACGTCCCATACGCCGGCGCGCTGAAGGACAATCTGGCGATAACTCTCGGCAAGGTGCGCTCCACAATGTGCAACTGCGGCTGCGTCACAATAGGCGAGCTTCAGGATAAAGCGCGCATAACGCCCGTGTCCGCCACGTCCATAGTCGAGGGCGGCGCGCACGACGTAATCCTGAAAGAAAACGCCATCAACATAGGCAACAGAGTGTGATTCGATTTGAACAGTGATTTGTTGAACAGTGAGTTGCGGAAACGGCGGACGTGTTACATAGCGGGGGCGGGGACCTTTGCGGAGTCGGCACGGCCGCGTGACGGGGACTATATAATAGCGGCGGACGGGGGGTATGAGGCGCTCGTGTCGCGCGGGTACGCGCCCGACCTCGTGTGCGGCGATTTCGACTCGCTCGGCTACACGCCGGAACACCCCAACGTGATAACGCATCCGAGCGCCAAGGACGAGACCGATATGGTGCTCGCCGTTAGGTACGGCACGGAGCACGGCTGCGGGCGGTTCGTCATAAACGGAGGACTGGGCGGGCGGCCCGACCACACGTTCGGAAACATCCAGCTTCTGGCGCGAATAGCGCGCGGGCGGGGGCGCGGATTTCTGGCGGGCAGCGATATCAATATAACCGCTGTGCGCCGCGGCGAGGCGCGCTTCACCGCGGCGGCGCGGGGCTACATATCCGTGTTCGCGTTCGGCGGCACGGCGCACGGCATCGATATAGAGGGCTTGAAATACACGCTTGAGGACGCCGAGCTGCGCTCCGACGTCCCGCTCGGCGTGAGCAACGAGTTCCTCGGCGCCCCGTCGTGCGTCCGCATCCGCAGCGGCACGCTCGTCATAATGTGGCGCGGCGACTTATACGAAACCGCAGAGGAATTAACAATTAACAATTAACAATTAACAATAAAAAGGTGTGGCTTACTTATGAGAGAGAATCGGGTTTTTGCGCTTTGCTACAGGTGCGCGGCGTTTTTGCTGTGTTTGCTCGGCATCATCGATGTGGCGGGCATATTTCGCGGCGCCCCTTCGTGGACAATTTTGCTGTATTACACGACACAGAGCAATATTTTGGTGCTGGCGATGCTCGGGGCGCTGATCGTGAGGACTGCGAGCGCCGTGAAACGCGGCGGCGCCGCAGGCAGCTCGAGCTTTTTTGAGCGGCTGTCAGCCATTGTGACGCTGTCGATAACAGTCACGTTTCTGGTGTACTGGGTAATGCTCTCACCGTCAATGAATGCAGATCTTAAAAATCTGCTCTCGTTCTCTCATCCGGAGGATCTGCTTTCGTTCACCAATCTTCAGGTGCACGGGATCACGCCGCTTCTGATGATTTTTGACTATCTTTTCTTTGCCGAGCGCGGCAAAATGAAAAGACAGGACCCGTGGCTGTTCGCCATAGTCCCTTACGCATACGCCATCCAATCTACGGTCCTTGGCTTTTCCGGAGCGGTGACGTACTATTCTGGGCGCTTCCCGTATTTCTTCCTCGATTTCGACGCCTCCGGCGCTTTCGTATTCGTCTACCTCGCGGTGCTCACCGTCTTCTTTTTGGCCCTCGCGTACCTGCTGCTGTGGTTCGACAGGAAACGGGGGGCGGCTTGAAAATAATGCGAAACAAACTTCCGAATAGACAGGGATTTATATCCGCGCTTCTGGCACTGGCTATCTTGGCCGGCGCCGTCCTTGCCGCGTGTTCTCCCGGCGGAGCGCGCGTGGACGTAGAAATTACGCCTACGTCTAACACGCCGCCTCTGTCGCCGTCAGCCGCGGCGCCGACGGAGCCATCCGCTGCCGTTAACGCGGCTCCTAAAGAGATCATCCACGAGCATGTCGGATCATTCTTGAATTTGATAGCCGGCCATGATACGGCGGGACTCGCGCGATTTATCGGCGAGGATACAGAATACACGGGCGACTTGGCCGCATACGCCGAGCACGTATATGCTTATTATCAATACTATAATCAGGAGGGCGTGACAGTCAGGATCGATTATGATGAAGCTTATGCCGAGGAGTTTTCTGTTTACGCGAATATCGACGCTGTGAGCAACGGAAATAGGATCGACGGGCGCTATGCCGATGGGAAAGCCGTGATCATATTCGCGCAAATCGGCGTACAGCAAGACGCGATATCTATTCCTGTCATTGATGGCGAGGATATGTTAGACACCGTGAAGCGCTGGGCGGATACTTGGCGGCAAGCGGTATTGGCGCTGCCCGGGTTCAGCGAATATCATGTGTCCGACCTCGTCATACGAGGCGTGAGCGAAGACGCTGATAACGCGCGTTTCCCCGAATCGCCGCCTGCATACGGTATCGGCTACGCCGTAAAAGCGATTGAACCGACGGAGGGCTCCACCCCGTGGATAGCGGGCTCGGGGGACTACGGAACAGGCGAATGGGACGGGTGGATACTCAACGGCGGAGGCATTTTTTTGTACGAGCAGGACGGATACTGGCGAACGGGCGGCATGTGGACGGGAAGATAAGAGGCACACGGTTCTGCGGATTATTCACCGCCGGGCGCATTGGCCTGTGAACCACGTAAACAGCGGGGTCATATCGGGGCCGTTACGCGGCTCCGGTGCGGCGCCGCGCTGGCGTTCGGGGTGCCATTGCACTGCGTATATGGGGTTTTCGCGGTGCTCTATCGCCTCTATTACGCCGTCGGGGGAAAACGCCGCGGCGGTGAGAGGCGCGGCTAACGAGTCTATCCTGTCGTTGTGGCGGCTGTTTACGGTAAATTTTTCGCCGAAGAGAGCGCGCAGGACGCTGCCCTCGGCGGAAATGACCTCGTGCGCCGTGAGCATATGCTCCACGCCGCCTGTGAGCTTGAAATTGTGAAGCAGCGAGCCGCCCTCATACGCGTTTATCATCTGGTGCCCCAGACATATGCCGAGCACGGGCTTCCGCGCCCTCTTGAACTCCCGGTACAGCGCCTC
>JAISBX010000144.1 GCA_031265965.1 Oscillospiraceae bacterium
TACATCGATATGCTGCACGTGTCGCGCGGGCTGCTCGAGGAGGACTCCCTGCTGCCGTACATAAACGCGCCCGGCTATCTGCCGCGCGCCATGAACCTCCCGTTCGCGCGCGAATTCAAAAAGGCGCTGAAGATACCCGTAGGCGTCGTCGGGAGCTTCGACCTCGACTTGGCGGAACAGGCCGTCGGGAGCGGCGATGTGGATATGGTGGCCATGATACGTACTGTGCTGGCCGATACGCGCTGCGTGGACAAGTCCAAACGCGGGCGCGACGGCGATATACGCCCGTGCATAAGATGCAACACGTGCATAAGCCGCACGCACTCGCAGTTTTTGACGGTGAGGTGCGCCGTGAACGCGCTCGTCGGGCTGGAGACGCGTTTCGATACGGGTCCCGCCCGGACGCCGCGCAAGGTGGTCGTCGTGGGCGGCGGGCCCGCCGGCTTAGAGGCGGCGCGCGCGTGCTCGCTCAAGGGGCACAGTGCGGTGCTGTTCGAGCGCGCCGACGCGCCGGGCGGACTGCTGCGCCAAGCGAGTTGCGGGCCGCTCAAGGAGGATCTGCGCGCGTATCTGGAGTGGTCGGCGCGCTCCGTAGCGAACGACGGGAGCATATCGCTCCGCCTCGGCGCTGACGCGACGTACGAGGCCGTGGCCGCCGAGCGCCCGGACGCCGTTATAGTCGCCGTGGGCGCAAAGCCAATACTGCCGCGCTTCACGCTCTCCGGCACGGACGCCGTGGCGTGGGCGGGTGACGTTGAGGCGGGCGCCGCCGTGGGCGGCGACGTGTTGATAGCCGGCGCGGGCTTTACGGGACTCGAGCTGGCGCTGACGCTGTCGAGGCAGGGCAAGCGCGTGCGCGTTATAGACATGGCGCCCGAGGAGGAACTTGGGCGCGGCGGTTCCCCGATAAACCTCATATGCCTGCGCGCGCTGCTGAGCGAGCAGGGCGTTGAGATAATATGCCGCACGCGCCTTGAGGACATGGCGGGCGACGGCGCGCATATCGTTATGGCGGACGGGACGCGCTCGACGCTCAAATGCGACACGCTCGTGCTGTCCCTCGGCTTCAAAGCCGACGAAGCGGCGGTACACGCGTTCGACGGCGTGTGCCCGGATATTAGAGTCATAGGCGACGCCGCGGGCGGCGGCACGGTGAGAAACGCGGTGCGCACCGCTTTCGACGCGGTGATGGGGATAGAGTGACGTCGCGGGCGCGCGATACAGGCGGCGCGTCCGACCGCGTCATACTGCACGTTGATATGGACAGCTTTTTCGCGTCGGTCGAGGCGCTGTTCCACCCGGAGACGAAGGGCAGTCCGATGGCGGTCTGCGGAGACCCGGAGAACAGGCGCGGCATCGTACTTGCGAAAAACCAGCTCGCGAAGGAGGCCGGAGTCAAGACAGCCGAGCCTATCTGGAAGGCGATGCAGAAGTGTCCGGGGCTGATCCTGCTCCCTCCGCACCGCGAGCTGTACTCGGAGTTCTGCGAGCGCGCCAACGATATATATGAGCGGTTCACCGACAGAGTCGAGCGCGCCGGCATCGACGAGAGCTACTTGGACATAACGGGCGTACTGGGGCTCTGCGAGGACGGAGGCGCCGCCGCGGCCGACAGGATACGCGACGCGGTGCGCTCCGAGCTCGGGCTGACCGTGTCCGCGGGCGTCAGCTTCTGTAAGGTGTTCGCCAAAATGGGCAGCGATCTCAACAAACCGGACGGGACCAGCGTCATAACGCGCGCCGGTTACAGGCGGATACTGCACCCATTGCCTGTGCGCGCGATGATGTTCGTCGGAGGCGCCACGGAAAGGGCGCTGACGACGATGGGCGTACACACCGTCGGCCAGCTTGCCGCCATCGACGCGGAGCTCCTGACGGCAAGGCTGGGCAAGCACGGCGCTCTGCTGCACAGGTACGCCAACGGCATGGACAGCGAGCCGGTGCTTCGCGCGCAGGAGCAGGAGGACATCAAATCGGTGGGCAACGGCATGACCTTCCGCCGCGACCTCGTGAGCCGGGACGACATCAGTCTGGGGCTGCGCACACTGTCCGAGTCGGTTGGGTACAGGCTGCGCAGGCACAGCAAAAAATGCTGCGGCGTGCAGGTGTCCATCAAGGATTCGGAGCTTAAGGTCATCGACAGGCAAACGCAGCTATTAGTGCCTACTAATCTAGCCAAAACCATATACGAGGCGGCGATGGCTCTCGTAGAGCGGTCGTGGAAGCTCGGCAAGCCGATACGCCTCCTCACAGTCACCGCGATCAACCTGACGGACGAGGGCAACGGCGGGCAGTTGAGCCTGTTCGACAACGCCCCGGACACCGCCCGCCAAGAGGCTCTGGAGCGCTCGCTCGACGCGCTGCGGAACCGCTACGGCAAATCCGTAGTAAAACCGGCGTCCGCCCTGAAAAACGACCTCGGGATCGAGGAATAAGCGGCGGAAGCTTGGATAGCTTCCGCCGCTTTGTATGCCACAACGCCTGTGGGGCGTTATGCTCCGTATCTCACCGCTGTCAGGTACGCGTTGCTCGCGTCCGAAAGAGTTATATTGCCGCCCTGAACGGTGAAGCTGAGCTGCGTGTTCTCCGGGAAGCTTTCTATCCAGTCGAACGACGCGGAGCCGGGCGCGGTTATCGGCAGGACCACGGACGCGGGCGCGCCGTTGATCG
>JAISBX010000032.1 GCA_031265965.1 Oscillospiraceae bacterium
GGCGCGACTGATGCGGGCGCGATCTCCGTGTACGCCAGCTTCTATCCTATGTACGACTTCGCCGTGAAAATCGGCGGGGACAGGGTGGAGGTCGTGAACATGGTGCCGTCAGGGGTGGAACCGCACGACTGGGAGCCCGCGGCGGCGGATATCACCGGGCTTGAGGGCGCCGACGTATTCATATACAACGGCGCGGGCATGGAGCACTGGGCGGAGGACATACTGGAGACCCTGCAAAACAAGGAGCTCGTCGTCGTCGAGGCGTCTCGGGGCATCGAGCTGATCGAGGGGCACGACGAGCACGGCGACGAGGACGAGGATGAGGACGAGGACGAACACGAGGACGAGGGGTTCGACCCGCACGTGTGGCTCGATCCGGAGCGCGCCAAGGCGGAAATGGGAACCATCAGGGACGCGCTCAAACAGGCGTCGCCGGCAGACGCGGACTATTTCGACTCGAATTACGAAAAGTACGCCGCGCAGCTCGACGCGCTTGACGCGGAATTCAAGGCCGCGCTGGGGCCGCTCGAAAACAGGGACATAATCGTCGCGCATCAGGCGTTCGGGTACTTATGCGCGGCTTACGGACTCAACCAGATACCGATAGAAGGGCTGTCCGCGGAGTCGGAGCCCGATCCGGCGAGAGTCGCCGAGATAATCGAGTTCGCGGACGAACACGAAATAAAGGTCATATTCTTTGAGGAGCTCGTCAGCCCCAAGGTCGCACAGACTATAGCGGACGCCATCGGAGCCGAGGTCGACGTGCTCAATCCGTTTGAGGGCCCGGGCGACGGCGGCGACTATTTCGGCGTCATGCGCCTGAATCTGGAGGCATTGCTGCGGGCGCTGCAATAACGTGTGACGTGGGAGGATAGTCGATGCCTGAGGTCGTCGGGGCGGAGGAACTGAGCTTTCGATACGGGGACGAGCCCGTCTTTTCGCGGGTCGGCTTCACCGTTGACGCGGGCGATTTCGTCGCGGTCATCGGTTCAAACGGCGCCGGAAAGAGTACGCTGATGCGTCTCATACTCGGCGAGCTGACGCCCTCGTCGGGCGCCGTCCGGCTGTTCGGGCAGGACGTCCGGAGCTTCAGGCAGTGGCCGAGGCTCGGGTATCTGGCGCAGGAGGGGCTGAAGTCCGCCGTGGATTTCCCGGCGACGGCGGAGGAGATTGTGACGGCCAACCTGTTTTCGCAGATCGGGTTCATGCGTTTCACCGGGAAGCGCCACAGGGAGAAAGCGGCGGCGGCGCTTGAGCGCGTGGGTATGGAAAAATATTCCAAACGTATGCCGGGCAACCTGTCCGGCGGACAGAGGCAGCGCGGCATGCTCGCGCGCGTGTTGGTGGGCGAGCCGGAACTGCTGCTGCTCGACGAGCCGACGAGCGGCATGGACAACGATATGGCGGACTCGCTGTTCGGTTTGCTGGCGGAGCTCTGCTCCGAGCGCGGGCTGACCGCCGTGATGGTGACGCACGACACGTCAAACGCGGCGCGGCATTGCTCGAGGACGCTGTGTCTGGAGTACGGTTCGCTCGTGGAGCTCGACCGGGCGCAGCTTGGCGAGGAGCTGGCGCACAGGCACAGGCATCCGGAATGAGGGGGGCTCGGTGATGGCGATACTCCAATACGATTTTATGAGGCGCGCTTTCGCCGTGGGCATAATGCTCGCCGTAATTATCCCGTGTATAGGCATAGTCGTGGTGCTCAAGCGTATGTCGATGATCGGCGACACGCTGTCGCACTCGTCGCTGGCGGGCGTCGCCGCCGGCTTGATACTGGGTATCAACCCGATAATCGGGGCGGGCGCCGTCTGTATCGCCGCCGCGCTCGGCATAGAGGTCATACGGAAACGGATACCGAAATTCTCCGAGATGTCCATCGCCATAATGATGTCGGCGGGCGTGGGGCTGGCCGGCGTGCTGTCGGGCTTTGTCAGGAACGCCGCGAGCTTTAACAGCTTCCTGTTCGGGAGCATAGTAGCCGTCAGCGATTTTGAGCTGGGTCTCGTGATATGCGTGAGCTGCGCCGTGCTGCTCGTGTTCACGCTGCTGTATAAGGAGCTGTTCTTCATAACGCTGGACGAACGCGCGGCGCGCCTCGCGGGCGTGCCCGTGAGGGCGGTAAATTTCGTCTTCACAGTGCTGACGGCCGTGACGGTGTCGGTCGCCGCGCGGACCGTGGGCGCGCTGATCGTGTCATCGATGATGGTGGTGCCCGTGGCGTGCGCCATGCAGGTGGGGAAGAGCTACAGGCAGACCGTCGTCGGAGCGGTGTGCTTCGGCGTCGGTTTCACGGTCGCAGGCTTGTTCATCGCCTATTACGCCCGGCTGAAACCCGGCGGCGCGATAGTTCTGCTGGGCGTCGTATGCCTCATACTTATATTAGCGGCGAAATATACGCGCGCGGCGCTGCGGAAATAGGGGGCGGGTATTGTGAGCGGGAATGTGAAGTCGCTGCCGGACGGCATGAAGCGGACAAAGCAGCGGGAGATAGTCTTTTCGGTTCTCGCCGAGGCCGATCGTCCGCTGAGCGCCGCCGAGATTTGCTCGCGGACGCAGGCGGAGGGCACGCCCGTCTGGCTGTCCACCGTCTACAGGATATTGGAAATATTTGTAAAAGAACACGTGGCCGAAAAAATCGCCGTGACTGCCAGCGATATGGCGTTTTACGGGCTGTCGGATCGGAGCCACAGGCATTACGCGGTCTGTATAAGCTGCCGGAGGATCATATCGATGGACAATTGCCCGATGGAGCAGTTTCTGCCCAGTATCCAAGACGAGAACTTCCGCGTGACAGGGCACAATCTGGAGATTTACGGTTACTGCGGCGACTGCAAGTAACGGCGCGGAGTGCGTGTGCGCGCGTGCAGGGTCAATATTATCGGAGGTCATTTGTTATTTATGTCGGCAAACATGTACATTGTGTCAGGGTTTCTGGGTGCGGGGAAGACCACGCTTATCCGCAAGCTTATAGACGAGGCGTTCGGGGGCGAGCGTGTCGTGCTCGTGGAGAACGATTTCGGGGAGGTCAGCGTGGACGCCGCGCTAATGCGCGCTGGCGGCGTCGAGGTCGCGGAGCTCGCGTCCGGATGTATCTGTTGCAGTATCTCGGACGATTTCGTGAAATCGCTCCGCGAACTGCTTGTGCGGTATAAGCCGGACAACGTGATAATCGAACCGTCCGGGGTCGGGAAGCTGTCGGACATCACCGCTTCGTGCTCTGACGGCTCGATACGCGCCCTCGCCGGGCTCCGGGGCGCGATAACCGTCGTCGACGCCGTCCGGTGTAATATGTACGCCGAGAACTTCGGGGAGTTTTTTGAGGATCAGATAGCGAACGCCAACGCCGTCGTCCTGTCGCGCTGCGATGGGAGTCCGGACGCGTCCGGCGCCGCGCGCGCGCTGGTGCGGACGCTGAACGGACGCGCGCCGATATTCGCGGAACCGTGGCCCGCACTGACCTCCGCGTCGATCCTCGCGCCCCTGCGCGGCGGGCACGAACACAAACAACACGAACACGGCGGCGGGGAGCACGTCCACGACGCGGAGGACGTGTTTGAATCCGTCACGGTCTATTCCCCGGCGCGCTTCAACGAGAGCGAGCTGAGGCTCAAGGTGGCGGAGCTGGAGCTCGCCGGAACGCTCCTGCGGGCAAAGGGGCTCCTGCGCGGGCGCGACGGCTTTTGGGATCTGCAATACGTGCCCGGCGACCTTAAAATCACGCGTTGCGGCGGCGGGGCGCGCGACGGCGGCGTGCTGTGCGCCATGGGGCGCGGCCTCGACCCCGAGAGGATAGCGGAGCTGTTCGCCGGGTCGCTGGAGGCGGGATAGTATGATCCCGGTCTATGTCGTCACGGGCTTTCTCGGCTCGGGCAAGAGCACCTTCATAAAACAACTGCTTGACAGGAGCGAGTGGCGGGACGTAAACGTCCTGACCGTGCAGTTCGAGTCCGGCGCCGAAAAGCTGCCGGACGGCGGCGACAGCCGCGAAAACCTTGTCATTCCGATGCGGGTGTTCGAGAGCTCGCCCGACGACGTCGCCGCGACGCTGTCCAAACGCATTCGCGCGGGAGCGGAGCGGTTGGAGCGGGCGACCGACGAGATATGGATCGAGTGGAACGGGGTAGTTCCGTATAACCGGCTGAGCGAGCTGCTGCTGCGCCCGTCCTTGAGCGGTCTGTGCGCCGTTATGCGTGTGATACACATAGCCGACGCGCGAACGATAGACAGCTTGCTGGGAAAGACCGGAAACGCGCTGCCGGAGCAGATCGCGAGCAGCGATTTCGCCGTAGTCCAGGGCGCCGGCGGCGCGAAGGATCTGCGCCGGGCGCGCGGGACGCTGCGCAGCGTAAATCCCGGCGTACCTGTCTGCGGCGCCGCGTCGGACCGGCTGTATTCACGCGTATACGCGCGCGGCGAGTCGCCCTTCAGCGCGTTTTTCGTGATGGCGGTGGTCGCGGCGATTCTTTACATTATCGCCGTGCCATTTTTGGAAAATTATGGTATACCCGCTAATAGAACCGTCAATATTTTTCTAGGGATCATCCTGCAGGCCGTGCCGTTTTTGCTGATAGGAGTGCTGCTGTCGTCCGCTATCGAGGTTTTTGTGACTAGGGCGGCGATCGAGAGGCTGTTTCCTAAGAATAAGGTCGCGGGGATGCTTGCGGCGGTTTTCGCGGGGTTTTTGCTGCCGGTCTGCGACTGCGCGTCGATACCGATATTCCGCAGCTTGATTAGGAAAGGCGTGCCCCTGCACGCGGCGGTGACGTTCATGACGGTTTCGCCGGTGATCAATCCGGTGGTGATACTGTCCACTTATTACGCGTTCGGGGGCGATATGAGCATCGTCGCCGCCAGAGTGATTCTGGGGATAGCGGCCTCCGCCGTAATAGGGCTGACGTTTGCCGCGCGGCCGCCGCGAGAGAGCGTTCTGGCGGGCGGGACCCCGGGCAGGCTGGCGTACGGCGGCAGAGCCTATGACTACTCGGAGCCTTCGGGGACGCGCGGCGGCAGGCTCGGGCTGTTTTTGCGGCACGCCCAGGCGGAGTTCTGGGACGTGGGGAAATATCTCGTGGCCGGCACGTTCGTATCCGCGGCGTTCCAGTCCGCGGGTCTGCGGTTGTTCGCACAGGCGCGCGGCGGCTGGGGGCTGGCGGCGTCCGTCGCGGTAATGATGGCCGCCGGTTTCCTGCTGTCGCTGTGCTCGTCGTCGGACGCAGTGGTGGCGCGCAGCCTCATGAACCAGTTCCCGACGGGCGCGCTGATGGGCTTTCTCGTATTCGGCCCGATGATGGATATCAAGAACGCGCTGATGCTCTCTTCTGGCTTCACCGCCCGGTTTATCGTAAGGCTCACCGTCACGGCGTTTATCGTCTGCTTCGCGGCGGTATTCCTCTGGTACGGCCGGGCCGCCGTCGGATTTTAACTGTAGGTGATGAGATTTTTTCTCATTAGGATGTTGACATTTCGTGAAATTGGGGTATAATCATAGTTGGGGTGATTTAACAATGCTTATACAATTTAATTTTTCGAATTACAAGTCCTTTCGCGACGATACGTCGCTGGATATGACCGCGACGAAAATTTCAGAGCACAGCGATCGCGTTGTATCAATTGCCAACGATCGGCTGCTCCGCGTCGCGGCGATTTACGGAGCGAACGCAAGCGGAAAATCCAACGTCTTTGCCGCGTTTTATTTTATGTCTATATATATCCTAGAGTCTTTCGCTTTCGGCGGGGGGGGATCAAAGGAAAAAAGGCGCCAGATCCAAGCAAAACCGTTCAAGTTTGATAAGGACAGCCCGACCAAGAATACAAGCTTTGAAGTGTTTTTCATCGACCAAACAGACAGCTCCCTCAAATCTTACCAATATGGTTTTTCATTAAAAGGAGCTGTCATAGCGGAAGAGTGGTTGTATTACAAATCCAAGAGCTCACGGGAATATAAAACGGTCTTTTACAGAGACGCCGCTGCAGGGAAGCTGGATTTTGACAAAATCTCGAAAATCCAAGCGGAAAATATTACTTCCGCATTGGAGCCCGAAACCCTTATCGTTTCATTGGGCGCAAAATTGAAGATCG
>JAISBX010000035.1 GCA_031265965.1 Oscillospiraceae bacterium
ATTTTCTGTACGTATGTGACGGAGGGTATGCCGAGACGCTGCGCCGTCTGCGGGCCCACTTGGGCGGTGTCGCCGTCTATCGCCTGACGGCCGGCTAAAATTATGTCGTAGCCGCCGATCTTGCGTATGCCGGCCGCTATAGTCGTGGAGGTGGCGCACGTGTCGGCGCCGCCGAACGCGCGGCTGGAGAGCAGATACGCGTCGTCCGCGCCGAGCGCCAGGCACTCCCTGAGCATGTAGCTCGCCTGCGGCGGGCCCATTGACACGACGGACACCGTCGTCCCGGGATATTTCTCCTTCAGCGCCAGCGCCTCCTCGAGCGCGTTTGCGTCGTCGGGGTTGAGTATGGAGGGGACGCCCTCACGGATCAGCGTGCCTTTGACGGGGTCTATCTTGACCTCGTTTGTGTCCGGCACCTGCTTTGCGCACACTATTATCTTCATGTTTTCGTTAACTCCTTTCGGGCGCTCTATTTGAGAAGGTGTCCGGAGATGACCATCTGCATGACCTGCGACGTACCCTCGAAAATTGTGAATACGCGGCAGTCGCGGTAGATGCGCTCCACCTTGTACTCCTTGATGTAGCCGTAGCCGCCGTGTATTTGAACGGCCTTGCCGGCTATCTCGTTGCATATCTCCGTCGCGTAGTATTTCGCCATAGCCGCCGCCGTGCCCGCCTCCGGGCTTCCGGCCTCTTTCAGCTCCGCCGCGCGGTAGACGAGCTCCTTTGCCGCCTGAAGCTTTGTCGCCATGTCGGCTATCATGAAGCTGATCGCCTGAAAGTCAGCTATGCGCCTGCCGAACTGCTTGCGCTCCTTGGCGTATTTTATTGCCTCGTCGAGCGCGCCCTGCGCCACGCCTATGCTCATCGCGGCCACGCCGATGCGGCCGATGTCGAGCGTTTTCATCGCGTTATGGAAGCCGCGGTTCTCCTCGCCGAGCATGTCGGACTTGTGTACGCGCACGTCTTCGAGTATAATGTCAGACGTCGGGCATCCGATGATGCCCATCTTGTGCTCCGACTTGCCGCACGACACGCCCGGCAGCTTCATGTCCACGATGAACGCCGATATCCCGCGCGAGGCTTTGACGGTGAGGTCGGTTTTCGCGTACACTATCGACCAGTCGGCGACGGGGGCCGTGGTTATGAACGTCTTGCGGCCGTTGAGCACATAGTAGTCGCCGTCCTTGACGGCGGTGGTGGCGGCGCCGCCCGCCGAGTCGGAGCCGGCGCCCGGTTCCGTCAGCGCGAACGCCATGATCTTTTCGCCGGTCGCCACCGGCTTGAGATACTTTTCAAGCTGCTCTTCGGTGCCCGCAAGCAGCAGAGGGCCGCCGCCCAGCGAGTTTGGCCCGGACACCCAGATGTCCGTCACCGCGCTCACCCTGCCAAGCTCCTCGAGCACAATGGCGTACGATAAATAGTCGGAGCCTTGTCCGCCGTATTTCACCGGCATCTTGACACCGAAAAAGCCGGCCTTTCCCATCTTGGCGAGAAGCTCCGGCGGGTATTCGCCAGTCTCCTCTATCTCGTCCAAAATGTCCTTGGTGAGCTCCTTCTCCGCGAAATCGCGTGCCAGCTTGCGTATAAGCTCGTGTTTTTCTGAGAAAATCATTGCGCTTCCTCCTGTTTTTTCCGGATTTCAAAAAGGCAAAACTAAAGACACTACTATTATAATTGTTTTGTTAAAACAATATAGTATTTTCTTTGATACTTTTTCTTGAAAAAATAAACAATATATGATAGATTATTGGTGTAGGGCTACATAATAAGTGGGAAGGAATGAGAATATAGATGGGTTCGACGCTGTTTGACTACGAATGGCAATTTCTACTGCAAATGGTAACGCGCGTAAATTACTGCGAGTCGTATCACGAGACGTGCAACACGCTCCTCCAGCAGATGAAGACGCTCATACCGTATCAGACGGGGATAATTTTCAAAGCCGGGAGGGAGAACGGACAGGCTGTCCTCAATATGCCGGTATCCAACGAGCCGCTCGACGACAGCTCGGATCACGCGTTTTTTATTGAGGGCAACTACCCGCACTGGAACGAGTTCATACTGTCGCCGTACAGCATAGTGTTCCGCCAGTCGGACATCATCACGACCGTAAAGTGGGAGAAGACGCGCGTATACCGCGAGGTGTGGCAGCCGAAAAATATTTACTGGGGCCTGTTCGCCTCGCTCGTCCACAAGGACGTGCCGCTGATCGTGCTCGGCATCCTGCGCGAAAAAAGCGGCGAGGATTTTTCCGCGCGCGACATATATATAATGAACGCGCTCAAGGATCCGCTGGAACGGAAGTTCTACAGTCTCTCGGAGGATGGGCGGAAAAACGAGCTCGGAAGCTTCGCGCACTCCGAGAAATCGCTTGCCGTCGCCGCGCGATACCGTCTGACGAAGCGGGAAATGGAGGTCCTGTCGCTCGCGTGCAGCGGAGCGGGCAACGAGGAGATGTGCAAACGCCTGTATATAACCCAGGCCACCCTCAACAAGCACCTGTCGAACATATACACCAAGACCAACGTCCACAACAGGACGCAGTTGTTCGGGGTCGTATCGGCGGTGTGAGGAACTTTTACCGGCCCGTCGTCGTCTAATAGACGGCGCGTTGGCGCCGCGACTATATAATGAATGTACTTTAGGAGAGACTATATGAAAAAAAGTGTTGCTGTTTTGCTTTTGACGGCGATAGCGCTGGGGCTGTGCGCGGCGGGGGCCGGAGCGGCGGCGCCTACGTTTCCGGACATCTCCGACGCGGCTGTCGCCGAGAATGTGGCGGTGCTGCAAATGCTCGGAGTAATAAACGGGGACGGAGGCATGTTCAGACCGGACAGCGCGCTGACGCGCGCGGAGTTTTGCAAGATGTCCGTCATCGTCATGGGCAGGGAGAAGGAGGAGCCGCTGTACAGGAACCGCACGATATTTCCCGACGTGCGCTCGAGCCACTGGGCGCGCGGCTACATAAATCTCGCGGTGACGGGCGATGGAAAGGTGATAAGCGGCTTCACCGACGGCACGTTCAGGCCGGACGCGGATATAACGCTCGCGCAGGCGGCGACGCTGCTCACGCGCGTACTCGGATACACGGACGCCGACGCCGGTATGCTGTGGCCGTCGGGCTACATGGACTTGGCGGGACGCGTCGGGCTGACGGACGGCGTAGAGCTGGCGTCCGGCGCCGCGATATCGCGCGCGCAGGCGGCCAAGCTGTTTCGCAATCTCCTGACGGCCGACACAAAGGAGGGCGCCGCGTTTATCACAACGCTGGGTACGGTCTCCGAGAACGTCATTATTATGGACCTGGACGCGCAGACTCCGGGCGGGAAGCAGGGCGGCATAAAGACGTCTATGGGCGTGCTCCTGCCGAAGGGCGGAGACGTGCCGGGCGTGTTTTTGGGCAAGCGCGGCGCGCTCGTGACGGACTCGCTCGACCGCGTGCTGACCTTTATGCCCGCGGCCGGCGAGAGCTTGTCAGTGGGCGCGGACTCGGCGGGCGCCACGTGGATAAAGGATTCCGCCGGCAAGCGCTACGATATCCCCGCGTCCGCGACTGTGTACACGAGGGACGGAGAGACGACGTTTGACAAGATTTTTGTGGATATATCGCCCGGTACGGTCGTGACGGTGTTCTACTCGCCGGGCGGCGCCGTGGACGCTGTGTACCTGAATACCGAGCCGGCCGACAGCGCGCTGGTCGTAATGTCGGCGGACGTCACCTACAGGACGTTCACGCCGATAACGGGCGGCGGACAGGTCAAGATATACAAAAACGGCGTCGAAGCGGAGCTGGGAGACATAGCGAAATACGACGTCGCGACGTTCGACTACGCCTCCCGCGCGCTGCGCGTATCGAATTTCAGGATAACGGGCTACTATGAGGACGCGTGGCCGAACACGCAGTCGCCCTCGCGCGTCACCGTCATGGGACGCGAGTTCGGCGTTCTGCCGGGCGCGGCGGTGACGCTGTCTGAGTTCAGGGTGGGGCAGACGCTCACGCTGCTGTTTACGTCCGACGACACGGTCGCCGGCGCCGTGAAGGCGCACGAGGCTGGCAATACCGCCATAGGCATAGTAGACGGCGGCATAACGGGCTCCGAAGCCTCGGTGACGCTGCTCAACGGCATGAAGTTCAGGGGAGATCCCGGCCTCAGCGACTACTCGGCCTCGCAGTTGGCGGGCGAGCTGGTGAACGTGACGTCGTCGGGCACGGGGAGGATAACGCTCTCCAGAGTGGCGGCGCGGCAGGGTATAACGGGCGCCGTGGACATAAAAGCGCGCAAGCTGGGAGACTATGACATATCGCGCGCCGCCCGTATCTTAGAGCGTGTCGGCAGGGGCGCCGTGTCGCGCGTATCGCTCGACGACATGGCCGTGGATAAGGTGCCGGCGGGCAAGATAGCCTACGCCGCCCTGGACGGCAACGGGCGCGTCGATATCCTCATATTCAACGACGTGACGGGTGACAGGTACACATACGGCTTCCTGACGGAAAGACTCGTAGAGGCGCCGTATCTGGAGGCACCGCCTTCGGGTACCCCGGCATCGTACAACAGATACGTGACCGTGACGGGTCCGGACGGGACGTCGGAGCTCGCGCTCGCCGCGGGGATCGAGTTCCGGAGCGGCGCGCTGGGCGGCGTTGTGTTTGCGCCGTCGCAGGCGGGCGGCGGGGAAATGACGGCGGAGGCGGCGGCCGCGCTCACGGAGCACCGGAACGTGCGGCGCTCCGACTTCGCCGTGCGTGACGGCAGGATGACCGTGACGCTGGGCGGCGCCATCGTGCCCGTGTGGGACGGCGCGCTGTGCTACAACTCGGCCTCGAAGCGGTGGTTCGGGTCGCTGGCCGACGCGCGCGCGTTCTCCGACGATCTGACGGTGTACTACGACAGGACGCCCGAGACAGGAGGAAAGATCAGAGTAGTAATAGCTAACTAGCTTCCTAATGCCACATCGAGAGTCATCATTATAAGGAACCCGGCCATCACGCCGAAGGTGCCGGCGTTCGAGTGCTCGCCAAGATGCGCCTCCGGTATGAGCTCCTCCACGACTACGTACATCATGGCGCCCGCCGCGAACGAGAGCAGCCAAGGCATTGCGGGCGCTATGAGGCCGGACAGCAGCACGGCGACGATGCCGAACACGGGTTCCACCGCGCCCGACAGGCAGCCCACGAGGAACGATTTGCCCGTGCTCATGCCCTCCTGACGGAGCGGCAGGGCCACGGCGGCGCCCTCGGGGAAATTTTGTATGCCTATGCCGAGCGCGAGCGCCATAGCCGAGGCGTAGAGCGCGGG
>JAISBX010000049.1 GCA_031265965.1 Oscillospiraceae bacterium
AACACTCGCGATTGTTTCATTGCCTTTTTGTATTGTCTCTCGCTCATCCTTATCGTCTCCATACGGGACATTTTACCACGATAATTTTTACGAGACATTATCACTTGATAATAACAGAAGCGTGAAAAAAGCTTGACAGGCAAGTTGACTTGTGCTATCCTCATTAATATTAAGGAGCGGATTTTACCAAAGGAGCGGCTTTTTATTATGGGTATGATAATAGCTATGGTAGTCATTACCGTTGTAGGCGGCGTGGGGTATGGAATATATCTGATTATCAATAACGTTTACCATGGCGGGGCGCATGACAAAAATAAAGGGGAGCAGCTAAGGATTGCAGGTGAGATAAATAGTCTTGTCACAAAGTATGACCCCTCAATAAAAACAGACCACCTTAAAACTACTAGCTCTTCTCTCAACAAAAGTCCACCTGACAATCTTATGCAACTCCTCTATAAGGTTCCTAGTACATGGTCTCAAAATTTTTTTGATTATTGGTTATTTGGACGCCCAGCGGGTAAATATCGTAGCGGAGAAGAAGAATTTAACCCGACTGCTTCTGAAAACAAATGGATCGACGAGGATATAGAAAAATTCTATGAATTAAAGAGCGCGTATGTACAATACGGTCAAATGGCTTCTTATCATATTGGGAAATATATTAGCGGTAAAGGTAATGCGACTTTCAAATCAGCTGTGGCGCGAAGTGGCATATCTGGATATTCAACACAGGCAAAACAGGAGTTAGCGGCGGCGCAAGCTAAGAAAGACAGAAACGCAATCATTAAAGGCGCGGTTGTAGGCGGTGTCGTTGGCGGTCAAGCGGGAGCGGTTGTCGGTGCAATGGCGGCTAAGGCAAGCAATGACGCAAAAAACGGCGCAAGTCAATCAAGCGGCGGTTCTGCCGCTAAGAGTATGGTAAAAGGCGCGGTTGTCGGTAGTATTGTAGGCGGTGACGCCGGCGCGGTGGTTGGCGCAATGGTTGCAAAGGAAAAGCATGATAGCGAGAATAAGCAATAGCGATTAAAGCGGCTGATATTGATAATCAGCCGCTTTATTAAAGGATAGAGGGGGCGCAATGGCTAAGTTTTTCTATACCTTGCAAGAATACAAGCTAATAACCGAATGGGCGGATATTTTAGATTGGTTGCTTGCGCCTGACGGTTCGCGCTTTTCAAAAGAGCGCGGTTGGGGGAAGACAAAAGATATTTCGCCAAAAGTCCGATTTATTAACCGTGCTAAAAAACAGCTTGGTATTTCAAAGGATAATTGGGAATGGGCTTCAAGGCCGAAGCTGAATTTTGCCTTTGAAGAACGCGCCGGGCGGCGCGTTAGTATTGCACAAGGAGACACGCAAGCGGAAGATTTAGTTAGACATATCCGTAACGGCATAGCGCACGGGCAGACGGATATTAGAAATCAAAACGGCGAATTGTGGATTGAAATAAAGGACTTCAATAAAAGCGGGGATAAAACGGCTTACTTCTGGATTCCAATGCAGTTTATCAAAGACTTACATAAAATCTATCGTGAGGTTGAAAATTCACTTGCTAGCGGCGCAAGCGCGGCAAAGGCAAAGCCTAAGCGCACTAAGCAAGTAAAAGCGTCATAGTTCAACGACAACAGCAGCGTTTCGCCCTATGCTTTGGAAGCCATAGGACAGAATGACCATAGCTTACAACCCCACTACCGTTACCGTCTTGGCGCCGACGGTCTCTTTTTCCATGTATAGCTTCTCGTCCCAGCCGGCGCCCGTGTCGCGGTCGAATATCGCCAGCCAGCCCTCGCGCGCGCCGTAGACGTCCATGTACCGCAGCGTCTGCTCAACGCCCTGCGCGCGGGTGCGATCGCCGCGCCGCAGCTTCAGCTCTATCGGGTATTTCTCGCCTTTGTAGACAATGCATAGATCGAGCCGGCCGCGCCCCGCCGCCATCTCGCGGACCAGCTGCCCGCCGCCGTTTATCACGCGCTGCAAGAATGCCATGAGTATCAAATGCGGCGCCGCCTCTTTGTAGTCGAACCGCCCCAGCCATATGTCGCTGTTCTCGCGCCAGAACTGCTGGAAGTCGCGCATGAGGAAATCCATGTCTATGCGCCCGCCGTTCATATAGCGCGGCAACTGGTAAGCGCCGTCGCCTTGCGCTATCGCCTGCTGGACGTCGCTGCTCAGCGCGCGGGCGATGACCTCGCCGTATATGGGGTTAGCGGGGCCGAGGCGCTCGTTGGTGTCGGTGATCAAACCCAAATCCACAACATATTGAAAGTCGTCTGACGCGCGGCCGGAAAAGACGTCGCCTAATATTATCGGCTCTATCACCCTGCGCACCCGATCTTCTTTCAGCCGCTCTAATAGGCTGTCTATGTGTGTGTCGCGGCGCAGGATGATTGTCTGGATGGCCGTTTCGGCCATTTCCGCAGTGACCGCGCGAGAATAGTCGCCGCCCAGTTGTTCCTCAACCACCTCGCGGGCTATGGCGTTGACAAGCCACGGCTGTCCCTGCGTCTGCTCATGGACCAATTCTATAGTGCCCGTCTCGAAAACCTGTCCTGTTTCATCAGTGTGCTGTTGATAAAGCGCGCGTATTTCGTCTGCCGTGAAGTTTTGCAGTGTCAGAGATTTCGCGACGATGTTGAACGGGCTCGCGGAGCCGAGCGTCTCGCTATCGGGGCGGACTCGCGCCTTGGAATCGCGTATGTTGCGCATTCCAACAAGCGCTATCGAGTGGACAAACGGATACCTGCTGCGGCTGTTGTAGCCGTCTCTCAGCTGGCGTAAAAACGTTATCAATGTCCCCTCGCTCAGGCAGTTGGCTTCGTCAAACAGTATCACCAGCGGTTTGTCCAGCCGCTTGCAAAACAGCATGAGCTCTGTGTTCAAGACATTTGTAAAATTCTCATAGTTTGCGTTTGCGGCAAATTCCGTGCCATGCGGGATATCTGATATTCGCAGCAAACCCTGTATTTTTCTCACGATCTCCGGTATGCCCTTTTCCGGGTCGTCAATGCCCTGTGCCATTTCGAGTGAGCAGTACAGGGCGTAATACCCGCCCAAATCGTTCAGCCGCTGCTCTAGGTCTCGCAGATACGTAGTCTTCCCGCTCTGGCGCGCGGCGTGGATGACAAAATACTGCTTCATTTCGATAAGCCGCTCAACCCCGCTAAGCCGGGACGCCGCTTCTATCATATAGTGCTCTGCCTTATTACATGGGCCGGCTATATTAAAATACCGCATTATTACGCACCCTCCTGTCAGTGAGAATATTATTGCACATTTGCGGCTGGATTTCAATGAAAATATAACAGCGCCTGTAGGCAAGAAAAAGAGTTCGATTTTATCTGAAATAGCTGCCTTTCCATAAAATAATATTATGTAAACCAAAACCGCTCCGCTCCGACGCCCCGAAACCGCGTTTGCGCTGTGTGCGATTCTTATAAATGTCCGGTCTGAAAGCCGCTCGCGGCGAGACTTTCAGGCCGGTGGAAAACTCTGTGGAAAATGTGAATAACTATCTGTAGATGCGACGCGGCGTAAAAAATTATGTAAACCTGAGGCGCGCGATCTATCGTTTGAACGGCTCAAAACTTTGTCTAAAATGCAGAATTTTTGCGTCCGGAAATGTGCGAAGCGGAGAAAATATTTTCCATAGCTTTATCCATATACGGCCCGCTACACGGCAAAAATAAAAACTATACAGATTGTAATTGCCGCTCAGCGCGCACGGCGGTTCAAATACCCCTCAAGTATCAGCGAGGCCGCTACGGCGTCAACGACGCTCTTGCGTTTCTTGCCGCGCCTGTCGGCCTCGCTCAGTATGCGGTGCGCGGATACGGTGGTAAGGCGCTCGTCCCACAGCGCGACCTCAAGTCCCGTGGCGCCGCGGAGCATATCGGCGAATTCGGCGCTTTGAGCGGCGCGCGCGCCCTCCGTCCCGTCCATGTTCCTCGGGAAGCCGACGACTATGGCTGTTACGCCGCGAGTCTCGGCCTCCGCGGCTATTTTGCGCACCAACGCGCCGCGGTCGCGCTCGACGACCGTCCACGCGTCGCCGGCTATGCTGCCGGTCATATCGGATACGGCGACGCCGGTGCGGGCATCGCCGTAGTCTATGGCCATTATTCGGTTATTGATGGCTAATCACCTCAAGAGCTCAATTTCGACATTTGTGCCGGCGGGCAGCTCGCCCGCTCCCGGCGCGGTGACGTACTGTCCGCCGGATGTCAGGACTGCGACGGTCCGCTCGCCGTGGCCGCTGAGCGGCGCCGCCGTGTACGCGCCGTCCGTCTCCTCGACGCGCAGCCTGCGCAGCAGCTCCATTTTGCCGGAGTCGCGTATTGCGCCGGTCAGCTCCGCGGAGACGCGCTTGCGCGCGGGAGGCCCGATACCAAGCGCGCGCGCCACGACCGCCGATACGCACCAGTCCATGACGAAATACGCCGCCAGCGGCGGACCGGGCACGTTTATGACAGGCTTGCCGTCAAGCAGCGCGACGCTCATCGGTCTGCCGGGCGCTGCGAGCACATAGTGATTGATGAATTCCCCGCGCTCCCGAAGGGCGGCCGTATTGCAGTCCTCTCCGCCCTTGGACGAGCCGGCGTTGACGACTATGATGTCCGCGATACGGGCGGCGCCGTCTATAGCCGCGCGGATCGCGGCGGGCTCGTCGCGCACGATGGGGAGCGTAACGGGCCGCGCGCCCATCTCCACGAGCATTTTTTCAGCCATGATGCTGTTGCAGTCGATATTCTGCCCGCGCTCCGGAACCTCGCCCGGCGCCACGAGCTCGCTTCCCGTCGGTATAAACGCGACGACCGGACGCGCTGTCACGTGGAGCTCCGACGCTCCGCCCATAACGAGCGCGGCGAGGTCGAACGGGCGCAGACGCGTCCCCGCCCGCGTGATGAGCTCGCCCCGCTTTACCGTACTGCCTGACGGCCTGACGTTCATTCCGGGACTCACGCGCACGTCCTCGGAAAAGGACAGCCCGCCGCCGTCCAAAAACGTCACGGACTCTATCTGTATGACGGCGTCGAACCTGTCGTCGAAGTCGTCGCCCGTGTCGGCGCGGACGAAGTCTACGCCCTCGCGCCACGACGAGGTGTCCGGCGCGCCGCCGGCGAAGCGCACTGACGCCACGCCTACGCCGTCCATCGCCGACGCGCGCACGACTGGCAGGTCGTGTACCGCGAACACGTCCCGCGCCGAAACGCGCCCGAGCGCCTCCGACACAACCACGGTCTCAACGCGCACACGCGGCGTCCACCGCGCGAACAGCGCCTCGAGCACCTCGCGCCTAGTAAAAATCTTCTCATCTGACATAGCTGACGATCCTCCGGATAAAATATTTATGCGAGGTAGAGGCGCAGCTTTTCCAGGACCTCCTCGAGGTCTAGGGGCTTGCCGACGTGGTCGTTCATGCCGGCGTCGATGCAGCGGGCGATGTCCTCGCGGAATACGTTTGCCGTCATCGCTACTATCGGGACGCTCGCGGCCTCTGGCGCGCTTAGCGCGCGTATGCGCCTTGTCGCCTCGTAGCCGTCCATCTCCGGCATCTGTACGTCCATAAATATCATGTCGTACCTGCCCGGCGCCTCCGTGAACATCCTGACGGTCTCTACGCCGTCCGCCGCGCAATCGATCGTCACCGCCGTGGGCTCCAGCAGCGTGACTACTATTTCGCGGTTTATGTCTACGTCCTCGGCGAGCAGTATGCAGCGGCCCTCAAAATTGTCGTCCGCCCCTTGTTCCATATGTTCGGAAGATAGAATATTCTCCGCGCCCATGCACTCGTTCAGGCAATCGGACAGTCCGGACGGGAAAATGGGCTTTGACAGGAACTTGTCCACCCCCGAAGCCTTCGCCTCTTCCTCTATGGTGCTCCACTCCGTCGCCGAGATCATGACGATTATCCCGCTGCCGTCCGTCTCGTTTTTTATGAGCCGGGAGACCTCCATGCCGTCCATGCCGGGCATCCTCCAGTCGACAAAGTACATATCGTAAGGGCCGCCGCCGCGTATGAGCGAAAGCGCGGCCTCTCCCCCGTCGGCCGTATCGCAGCGTATGCCGAACTCGCGGCTGAGCTCCTCAAAATACTCGCGGATCTCGCGGTCGTCGTCTACGGCAAGTATTCGAATGTTCTTCCAATTGACGCCCTGGCTGAGGAGCCTCGGAGTCTTTCTGCCGGAACCGACGCCGAGCTCCGCCGTGAAGATGAACTTCGCGCCATGCCCCAATTCCGACTCGATCCATATCCTGCCGTCCATCATCTCCACGATGCTCTTCGATATGGCCAGCCCCAGCCCCGTACCGCCGAATTTGCGCGACGTGCTGCTCTCCGCCTGCTGGAACGAGGTGAACAACTTTTTCTGCTGCTCCTCCGATATGCCGATCCCCGTATCGGCGACCGCGAACCGCACCGCGCACAGCCCGTCCGATTCCTTTTCAAGCTGTGTGTTGAGATATATCTTCCCCTGATCGGGCGTGAACTTCACGGCGTTTGACAGCAGGTTAGTTATAACTTGCGCAAGCCTCTGCTCGTCGCCTATGAGACTGTGCGGTATGTTTTTGTCTATGTTGACGATGAGGTCCTGAAACTTCTCCTCGACGCGGAAGCTGATGACGTTGACGACCTTGCGCAGCATCTTTTCAAAATCGAACTCCGCCGGCGACAGCTCCAGCTTGCCCGCCTCTATTTTAGACATGTCCAAAATATCGTTTATGACGCCGAGCAGGTGCGTCGAAGCGTTTTCGATCTTTTCGAACGCGTAATCCTTGCGCTCGGCGTCCGCGGTCTTCTTGCCTATCAGCGTCATGCCGATTATCGCGTTCATCGGCGTCCTCATCTCGTGGGACATGTTGGACAGGAAGTCGCTTTTGGCCCGCGAGGCCGCAACAGCCGCGTCGCGCATCCTCACGGAGTGGTCGTACATCTCCTGCATACGCTCCATCATGTTGTTCAGGTGCCGCTCCATCGTCCCGATCTCGTCGTTCTCGCTCACTTCGATCCTGTTCGAGAACTCGCCCGCGGCGGCGACGTCGGCGAAATCGTTCACCTTGTTCAGGTCGCGGCGCAGCCTCCTTGCCATCGCCACGGTCGACACGGCGGCCAGCAGAAGACCGGCGAGCGGCAGGACCGCCGTCATAGTAAACGTGGACAGATCGACCCCCGTCAGCTCCCCGCTCTCGATCAGGATCACCAATATCCAGCCGCTCTCGGGAACCGTTTTGAAGTATGCGACGTATTCGCCGTCGTCCTGCGTAAATTCGGCCGTGCCGTTCCCGGTTTCCAGCAGCGTCTCGCCTAAGAGCCTCACGCGCTCATCGGCGTTGTCCTGTATCCTGTCGTCCGTCCCCGCGCTCCAGTCCGGCAACGATATGTACTCGCCGTTCGCGCCGAGCATAAAGGCCCTGCCCGTCCTGCCGACGGATATCGACGACACAAGCGCCTGGATATCCGACAGCGACACGTCGATCGTCGCAACTCCGCGCATTGCGCCGTCCTCGCCGAAAAACGGCACGGTCGCCGTCACCATAACGACGGCCGCGAGAGGATCGTAGTACACCTCCGACCACACGGCCTCTCCGCCGGACGATCTGCCGTTGCGATACCAATTCGTCGTCATATAGTCGATACCACTGGCCGCGGTGTAGTCGTCCTCGTATACGACCTCGCCGTTCTCGACGTGAACGTAGGGGTCAAAACGCTCCACATCGGGGAACAGGGCGTACGGCTCAAGCCAGATACCGCCGCCGAT
>JAISBX010000089.1 GCA_031265965.1 Oscillospiraceae bacterium
CTGTGCCGCTCTAACGGCGAGATCACAAGCTGCCGGACGCTTTTTGATATCCGCTTTGGATGCCCTCGCGTTGCGATCAGGCAGAGCTCGGCGTTCGCCCGCGTCCAGTAGCCGAGCCCTACGTGATAGCCGGGGGACTTTGGATTTTCCTTTACCCAGACGAACCCGCAGCTTGTATACCGGAACCGCCAGGCCTTGATCACTTTCAGGCAATCAAGTAAATTCGGGAAAGTTGCCCACATGAATAAAACACAATCGGGAGCCGCTATCTCCGCGACGGGCAGGGCGCAGAGCTCCTCCGTCGGTATGGTGTCGTAATGGTGAGCCGCCGAGCGCCCCTGTCCCTTTTTGCTCCAAACCTTGTATTCCCAAGGGCAATCACAATAAATTACGCTGTACCGTATAATGCTCACCTCCTGTTTTGTGCATAAAAAACCGCCGCTCATTGTCCGGGGAACACATCCCCGCGGGGGACGACAATGGGCGGCGGTGTCGCGGTTTCTTGCGGGCTGGGCTGTGCCGTCGGAATCGGCGCAGTGCCGGGCGGGTCGTACAGCCTGCCGCCCGTCAGCAGCCAAATCGTGGCGGCGATGATAATGAGGATGTAGATACAGAGCTCTATGATCCTCGCGGGAGATCGGTTTTTCATCTCGGTTCACTCCTTGTCTATGCAGATATATATAATGTATAGAGCCGCACTTACGGGGAGGCGCCCAAAATCCAAAACGGGCCTGACGCGCCGGCGTTCTTGTGCGCCTCGTTCAGGATAATCGACAAGTCCCACTCCTGTTCGCTGCGGGATTGAGAGGCGGGGTCGGCTACAAGAATTTTTCCGTCAGACGTGACTCCGCGCAATACGATGAAGTGGCCTCCTTTCGTGAAATGCCCTTTGGTCATAATGGCGATCACGAGCTTGCCGGACGCGAGCGCGTCTACTATCTTCTGTTCGTCCTTTGCTCCGGCATAGTCCACCGTCAGACCGAAACGCGCCGCGCCCTCCGGAATCAGGCTGTGGTAGCTGCCGTTGCCCTCACATTTGTAGCCGTGCTGATACGCCCAGCTTGCCATCTCTGACGGATCGATCGTCCGCGCGGTGAGCGACGAAACCACCATCGCCAGCGAGGTCGGTCCACAGCCGGAGGATCCAATTGTGCCTTGCTGTCCGTAAGGCGTGTCTTTCCAGCGCGAGTCGAGATGCGAATAGTACACCACGGGGGTGTTGCCGTCCTCGAACGCCACGCCCTCGTAGCTCACGCCCTCGCTGTTCAGCCAGTCCTCGTCTGCCGGGTCGATGTACTGGTCGTAGCCGTTCTCTACGCGCACCTCGCGTACGGCGTCGTAGTCGCTTCCGAAGAAAAAATCTCCGAGCAACCGCAGCGGCATTGTGAGTATGTAGAAGAACAGGCTGACGATCAGGACGAACGCCGCGAGCGGCGCGACGGCGAGCATGATCACCTTTCGGCGTTTGTCCTCGTCCGTCAACACGGAAGCTGCGGCTTTCGCCGCCGTCGTCAATGTCGCAGGGTCTATTGCCAATGAAATCACCTCCGGAAAAATTTGAAAAATATATATTTGATAATACGCACTTTTTTGTATGGGTGCATATAATAGGGACATAGGACTCCCCGCACCTCTCCGCGGCACCGTGTGATGTGTCCCAGGGGAGACATTATTTATGAGGATTTTTCGTTATGTTAAAACAATCGGCTTCGTATCGGGAACAAATGGCGAAGCTGCGTGACAATTCATTGCCGCGGAGGTGCAGAAAAACCGCTGCCTTGCGTTTGTCCAGCACCATATCAACAGATATAACGGAAAGTTTCCCATCTGGGCGCTGATGTAGATATTTACTTTCACCGTCCGCCGCCGCGCCCCATATACCGCAGCTTGTAATCCGCGATGTCAAAGCGTATCAGCATCCGTTTGGCTCCCGCGAAGAACAGGGCGTAGCCGCGCTTCTTGTTGAACAGATGATCCTGCTCGACTTCCGTCAGGCTGTAAAGCTCGGCAGTCTCGGCGAGGTTCTTCCCGTCGCAGCCCATCAGGATTTTGTAAGCCGGAATGTCCATCAGCGCCTGCCCGTACATTTTCACAGCCGGGTCGAGGAAGTCCACGACGCTATGCGAGATGATCATCAATCCCGCCTCGTACTTGCGGGCGCGTTTGGCGACGTTGCGCAGGAAGATGAGGCTTTGCGGCACGTTCGGGTCAACGAGCAGATACGCCTCGTCGCAGACCAGCAGGACTTTTTCATTGCGGTCACGGCTCATCTGCTCCCACGCCCACGTAAGGATGTTGTAATACTGCGTCTTTTTGATCGTGTCGGACGTGTTCTGCAAATCAGAGGTATCAAGGCAGATGAACCGGCTCTTTGGATCGACTGTGGTAGCGCCGTTCCAGAGAAAACTGTCCGAACCCTCAGCGAGCTCGCGGATGATAACGGCCAAATATTCGAGGTTCTTTTTATCCTCCGACAGTTCAAGCCGCTTTTTCAAGAGCGCGTACAAGTCCGCGAACGTCGGGAAGTCCGTTGGTTTCATACCCGAAACGTCAGTGTCCCAAGTGATCCCGAATTCGGCGTAAAGCTGTTCAAGAGCCTGTTTCAGCAGGGCTTTTTGTATTTCCGTCAAATCCGGCATAT
>JAISBX010000025.1 GCA_031265965.1 Oscillospiraceae bacterium
AGCGTACAGACCACGAGCGTGACGGACACCGCCATGAACAGCGTGACGCGGTACCCCTTTTTGACGCGGTCGAGCCTGTCCGCGCCGATGTTCTGGCCGGTGAAATTGGCAAGCCCGGACTGGAACCCGCTTATAGGGACGAACATGAAGTTGTTTATCCTTACGCCCGCGGAAAACGCGGCTATGCTGTCCTCTCCGAAGCCGTTCACAAGGCGCTGCATGGCGATGTTCCCGAAGGACACTATGCTCTGCTGCACCGCCGTCGGGACGCCGATCTTCAGGATCGTGCGGCACAGCTTGCCGTCGAAGTGCCGCCCGCCCGCCACGAACGGGAAGCGGCGCCGAAGGTATATATACGATATGACCATGCACACGGCCTGCGAGATGAGCGTCGCCCACGCCACGCCCGCCACGTCCCAGTGAAACACGATGACGAACGCGAGGTCGAGCACAACGTTAAGACAGGCGGTTATGAGCAGGAAAATCAGCGTGGCCTTCGAGTCGCCCACGCCGCGCAGTATGAACGAGATGCAGTTGTACACGAACTGGAACACGAGCCCAAGGCAGTATATGCGTATATATGTCAGAGCGTGCCCCCTTATGGTATCCGGTACGGCGAGCACCGTGTCCAGAAGCAGCGGCGACACCGCGTACCCTATGACGGAGACCACGGCGCCGAGGAGCGTCAGCAGCACGAGCGAGGTGTCCACGGCGACGGCCAGCTCGTCGTGCTTCTGGGCGCCGTAGAATTGCGAGACCACAACGCCGACGCCGACGGATATGCCCATCGCGAACGCGAGGAACAAAAATGTGAGCGCCGCGCACACTCCGACGCCCGCGAACGCGAGCGCTCTGTCCTCGGCAAACCAACTGACGACGATCCCGTCCACCGCGTTGTACAGTTGCTGCAGGAGGTTGCCCGCCATAATAGGCAGCGTGAACATCAAAACGAGCTTCCACTCGCTGCCGCGCGTCATATCTTTTTTCATTCGTATAGCCGTTCCTTTCGTTCCTCATGAGCAAAAGTATTTATTTGCAAAACCGATCGCGATGCTATTATAATGACATATACTCCATACGGCGCGTGTCCGCGCAACTGGCACATACGTGTGATATAATGTATGCGTAACATACATTATATCACAAAGGCTCAAAAAACAAAAGGAGTGGGACAGAATATGAGCGGCAGGGCGCTTATTACAGGAGGCTCGCGCGGGATAGGCGCGGCGTGCGCCGAGGCGCTGTGCGAGGACGGCTTCGACGTTATAATAGGCTGCAACAGCGGCGTACGCGAGGCGGGCTCTCTCGCGCGCAGGCTGGGCGCCGGGGTCTTGCGGGCCGACGTGCGAAATACGGCCGAGGTGGAGCGCATGTTCGCGGACGCCGGCGGCGTCGACGTACTCGTGTGCTGTGCCGGCATAGCCGGCCGCGGACTCATAACCGATATGGGCGAGGATATTTGGCAGGACATTCTCGATGTCAACATAGGCGGCGCCATACGCTGCTGCCGCGCCGCGATCCCACATATGGTTCGCGAAAAATCCGGCTGCATCATAACCGTGTCGTCCGTGTGGGGCGTCGTCGGCGCGTCGTGCGAGGCCGTATATTCCGCCTCAAAGGCCGCGGTCATCGGGCTCACGCGGTCGCTCGCGAAGGAACTCGGTCCGTCGGGCGTGCGCGTAAACTGCGTCGCCCCCGGCGTCATAGATACCGGCATGAACGCGTCCTTAACGGAGACCGACCTCGCCGCTCTCCGCTCCGCCACGCCTCTTGGCGTGACAGGCAGCCCGCGCGACGTGGCGGAGGTCGTGAGATTTCTGGCGTCCGGCGCCGCGCGCTTCATAACCGGCCAAGTGATAGGCGCCGACGGCGGTTTCCCGTATTGATCTATCGGCTTTAGTCACATATTTTTCTGGGCTCGAAACCGATATAGTCGGCGGAGATCATTTTGTACTCTATGCCGTTGACGACGCCCTGCACGGCGTAGCGGTGGCCCGTTCCGTGTATGTGGCCGTACCAGCACCGCTTCACGCCGTACTCCAGCAGGACGTCCTCGATCTCGCCGCAGACGCTTCGGCCGTACCGCGGGGGGTAGTGGAGAAAGCAAAGCTTCTCCTTCGCGTCGCCCGCCGCCTTGAGTGACGCGCCGATGCGCATCGCCTCGCGGCGCGTGATTTTTTTGTTGTGCGCGACGTCGAGCTTGTCCTCGAGAGTCCAGCCTCGTGAGCCGCATATGGCTTTATCGCCGTAATAGTAGCAATTGTTGTGCAAAATTTCGATGTTTTCAAAGCCGTTTTCGGCAAAAAACCGTTGCATCCCAACGATGGTATCCCACCAGTGGTCGTGGTTGCCCTTGAGTATGATCTTCTTTCCGGGCAGCTCGGAGATGAAGCGGAAATCTTGTACGCTCTCCTTAAACGAGCGCGCCCACGACAGATCTCCGCAAAGTACGCACACATCGTCGGGAGTTAGGTGTGCAAAACCTTTGCGCAGCTTCTCAACGTAACCGTCCCAACCAGCGCCGAAGACGTCCATCGGTTTGTCGGTGCCGAGCGAGAGATGCAGATCCCCTATCACATACAGTGCCATCCGGTCCCAGCCTTTCAAATTTTTGAATAATATTTGCCGCGCGTGCGGATAATAGGATGTGAAACCGAGTCGGGGCGTTCGGCCCGGAAATTCACATGGAGGTACTACCATGAATAACGGCAATAACGGAAGCAATTACAGCAATTACAACAACTCAAGCAAAAACAACACCGGCGACTACAGCAGCAAGAACAACTCAGAAAACAACAACGGCAGCAAAAAAAGCGTCTCCGGCGAAAACAAAAACGGCAACGAAAGCGAAAACCGGAGCGGAAACAACAATTCCGGCGGAGCCTCCAACTGCGGGCGCAACAGTCAAAACAGCTCAAACAGACCGGCGAGATAACAAACACGCGGCAGGGGCGTTGTATGCAACGCCCCTACCGCACGCAACGGATCACCGCCTGCGCGCCTCGTTCTTTTGGATACGGTCAAAATCCAGCGTCTCGCCGTTTCTGCCGTCGGAACGGAAGTCCGTGTCGTACAGCAGGGACGCCCACCTTATCACAGTGTCGAGCGCCTCCGTTTTTATGCCGACGTGTTCTCCGGCGCAGCTCACGGGGACGCAGCCCGTGCGGATGTCCTCAAATACATAGCGCGTGTCGATGTCCGTGGGCGCGAGGACGTTTTTATACGCGTCGGTGTTCTGGATCATCTCGTACAGCGAGCCGCCGCGCGAACCGTAGCACGCGCGCAGCCAACCGCCGGCGTCGGGCACGTCCACGCCGAAGGCTCGCGCCACCGCGACGCGCTCCGCGTCCATCTTTTCGAGTATGCCCGCGACGAGCGGCGATATGCCGTCGATATAGAACAGAAAATCCTCCTTCGCCTCCACACGCGTTATATTCATCAGTATCGGCATCGGGTGAAAAATCATTCCTATATTCGAAAAGCCCGTGTACAGCACGCTCTCCGCGGGGACGACCGACTTGAAGTGCTCTGATAGCAGCTCCGTGAGCTTTTGCGTCGTCCCCCGCCCGCTGTGCGCCGCGACACGCACGGCGTTCTTTATCTTGTATATCACCGGTCTGCCGAGGATTGTGCTGCGGCACGTGAACACAAACGTGTCAGTCTCGCCGAGCGCGATGTCCGCAGTGCAGCCGTTTTCCCGCAGCGTCCTTTCAAACGCGTAGGTGCCAAACGTGCGGCCGGGGTTCAATATGACCGTCTGCCCGTCCGCGAGATACGGCGCCATTGCCGCTCCGACGACGTGATGGTACTGCGCCGGCGTCGTGACCATGACGAGATACGCGCCGCGCACGACCTCCTCCATATCGCGGCTTATGAGACCGACGGACGCCGTCCCCTCCGCCTCGCCGCTGAGCACGAAACGGTTATCCGTGAACATGTCCACGCGCTCCTGGTCGCGCGCGTACAGCGCCACGTCGAAGCCGCGCAGCGAGAAGTACGCCGCGAGCGCTTGTCCGCCGTTGCCCGTGCTTATTACGGCGATTTTACGTTTCCCGCTCATAGCGCCGCTCCCGCGATGGCCCGCTTAACGCTCCGCCCGGGACTTTTGAGGCGCCCGAGGCGCTCATGCTCGTTTATCGGCGCGCCTGAGTCCGCGTCCCACGCCACGCATTTGCCGCCGACGACGCGCGTCCTTATCGCGCCGGCGGGATCGTCGCGCCTTACTATGTGCGGCGCGTCGAGTATGCCGCGTTTGACGCAGTCGGATATAACGGCGGCGTCCCCCAGCGGGTCGGCGCTCACTCCGGCGTACTCGTCCTCTATGAACCCGAGCAGATATTCGGCCTCGCCTATGAGCTCGTCGCGCCGCGCCCGCACGCGCGGGTCGGAGCACGCGTCGGCGTTGCCGAACAGCGTGGAGCGCACGACGCCCCTGACTATCCCGCAGCTCTCGACGACGACCTCCGGCGTCGCGGCGTATTCCGCCTCGCTGTACCCGACGACGTGTATTATGTGCGGCCTCACGTTCATCGCCAGCGCCGTGGACGCGGCGAGCTGGCC
>JAISBX010000176.1 GCA_031265965.1 Oscillospiraceae bacterium
TAACGCGACCGCGGTAATATTATGCCCATGACTCTCTGAAATAAAACTGTAACATACTTTATCCGTTTTGACAAGACTTTTTTCTGAATTTCGCGAAACTTATTTACAAAAAGTGACAAATCCGGTATTTTCAGGCGGATATCCCGGCGCGCTCTACAGTTCCGTCTCCCGAGTACACGAAAAATTCGCCGGTGTCGGCGCTTATCAGCCATCCCGGACTGAGCTCCCCGTCGCCCACCGCGCCGACGTTAAACTGGTAGCCCGGTTCCGCCCGCGTTATTCCGCCGCACGGTATCGCCTCGCTCTTTACATACGCCAGAAACACCAAGAGCGCCTCCGCGGCCGCCGATATCCCCCCGCCCGCCGTGTCGCGCAGCGCGTCCGCCCGCCGTCCCGACACACGGATCAGGCTCCCGTCCGCGTAATCGAACCGTACCGGGCAATTGAAAACCGGCGCGCCCTCAAACGTACACACGGCGGATACGCTGGTCTCCGCGCCCGATCTCGTGACAGTCAGCGTCCCCGTACTCAAGCCCATGTCCTCGAGCAGCTCCCTCGAACGCGCGGTGGCGTCCGGCGCGTCTATTTCCCCCGGATATACGTCTACGACGAACTCTCCCCTGCCGTTGAACGTCGCCGTGCCGCGCTGCCCGGCATAGCGCGATATGATACCGCTCTCCGTCTTCTCCGCCTGACCGAGTACGGCGGCCGCCAGCGCGTCCTCTCCCTGCGTGTAACGGCTCGTCCCGTATGACGCCAGCTCCGTGTGCCCGTCTATCGCCGACGGCGCTATGCCGATGCCGTTATTGCGCATTATAGCGCATATATCCTCTAAAATTTCCCTGCGCACGGACAACTCGCCCGCTCTTCCCCAAATGAAAAACACCGCCAAAAAGGCGTTGAGCATCGCTAGCGCCACAATGACAAGGTTTTTTACCTTTCCTGTGCTCATAGCTCGGGCTCCGCCCACTCCGGGGCAACCGCGTCGCCGCCGTCGTCAAAATAGCACAGCGCGAACTCGCCGCCTGCCGCCGCAAACGCCAGACTCTCGGGCATTAGCGTCACCGTCTCTCCGGTTATCGAGTATTGCCGGAAATTCAGCGTCATGTCCGTCACCTCTCCGCTTACAACAGTCACGCTCGCGGCGCTCTCGTCCCCGGGCAGATATATCCGCCCGCCCGCCGCGCTGTATTCAAACGACACCGTATATGCGCCCTGTTCTTCCTGTGTTACCCCGGCGAAAAAGATTTCCGCGTCCCCGCTCGTCCTGCCCAGCGTATTATCCACCGCGGCGCGCGCGGCGGCGACCGCGGCCTCCTCTGTCACGGCGGCGCCGGAGGCTGTCCCGGGCGCCGCCGCGCCGGTGCGCCGGTAAACGGCCGCGCCGTTTGGATCGAGGCTGAACGTAAATGTGTTAGATACGTATACCATTGTGCCGTCCGCCTCCGGATAGCTCGATTGGAGCTGATTGCTGACGCCGAGGCCCGAGAGCACGCCGCCCAGATTGCCGCTGTCCGCCACGGGGTTCGACGCCGCTATGACGGGATGCGCCGTATCGGGCATCAACACCGCGTACGGATCGCCGGAACCGCCCTCCGCCGTCTCAAACGCGAACCTCACTCCGTTACTCCCAAACAGCCCCACGACCTGCGATTCCTCGCCGAGCGACGCCGCGTCCGCGCCGAAAAACCGTCCCGTCTCCGCGTCCTGAAGCAGCAGCCTGTCTCCCTCCGCGCCGAACACTACGCACAGCCGGCGCACCTTCATACCGTCCGTCCCGCCGCCCGGCGACATATCCGCGCCGAACCATCTGTCGAGCGCTTTGACGCTTACGCCCGCGGGGTACGCGTAATATATGCCGGGCATGTCCAGCGCGGCGCGCCACTCCGCTTCGTTTGTCTCGCCTAATCCTGCCGCGGAGCCGAACGCCTCCCCGAACACGCTGCTCGTTCTGGCGTACACCAATTCCAGTTGCGCCGCGTCGTATTTCGCCCCGAAGCGCTCGCCGTGTTCGTTTGTTATGATTATACAAAGCGGGCGCTCCCCCTCCGCGTAACCGCCGGACGTCTCCCCCGGCCCGGCCGCCGGACGTCCTCCTCTTAGCGCCTCGGCAAAATACCCGAGGAGCGGCGTACGCTCCCCCGTATCGTCGAACTGTACGACGCTCCACCCGAGGAACAGCGCGCTGACCGCAAGGACAGCGATCGCCGCGCTCTTGACCGCCTCGGCGGCGCGCGCGCTCAGCTTACCCGTCCCGTTCATCCCCGGCCGTCCCCTCCTCCGGCGTCTCGTCCTCCGGCGCATATTCCTGCTCGCGTCCCTCGGTGGGCAAGCTCACCGTCACGGACGTGCCCTCGCCCTGCACACTCTCGATTTTAATGTCCCCTCCGTGCCGCGCCACGATCTCGCGCGCTATGGCCAGTCCGAGCCCTGTGCCGCCCGACTCGCGCGAGCGCGCCTTGTCCACGCGGTAAAATCTGTCAAAAATGTGCGGCATATCCTCGGGCGGGATGCCGATTCCGGTGTCTGATATCCGCACCCACACGGTTCCGTCAGCGCTTCCGCCCGTTATGTCAACGCGCCCGCCCTCCGGCGTGTACTTCACAGCGTTAGTCAGGATATTCATAAACACCTGCTCTATGCGCGCCCGGTCGCCCCGGATGCTCGGCAGCTCGCTCTCCATCTCTATATTCATCTCGTATCCGCGTTTGCGTGCGTCGAGCGCGATGGCGGTGTACACGTCCCGTATAGACTGCCCTATAGAGAACTCCTCGAAGCGCAGCTTCATACTGCCGGCGTCGAACCGGGACAGCTCGAGCAGGTCGCGGACTATGTTCGCCATCCTGTCGCTCTCGTTGAGTATGACCCGCAGAAATTCATCCACCGTCTGCGACGGCATATCCTTATTGTCCGCAAGCGTCTCGGCGTACGCGCGTATGCCGGTCAGCGGCGTGCGCAGTTCGTGGGACACGTTCGCGACAAATTCGCGCCTCATCGTCTCGGCCTTCTTCAGCTCCTCAAGCGTGTGCTCGAGCCTCGACGCCATCATGTTAAACGTCTCGGAGAGTATCCCTATCTCATCGTTCGATTCCACGCCGATCTCACGCGAGAAATCGCCGCCCGCCATCGCCTCGGCCGCCTTTGTCATGCCCTGTATCGGCTGCAGCAGCGCCTTTGACAGTATGAGGCTTATCGCGATCGATATGACGAAACCCACCGCCACCGATTCCAGTATTAGCTTGAACAGCTCCGCGTTCAGGTTCTGCACCGTCTGCCTGTTGTCGTTGATATATATGACGAAACGCGCCTGACCGTCCTGGCTCGACACGGGTACGGCGACGTCCATGTATTGCGGGTTGTCATCGCTTCCGAACGCCGTCTCGCCTGTCAGCGCCTTCAGCGCGTTGCGCGTCGCCGCGGGCGTGCGCTCCATGTCCGGATCTGACCCGGCGAGGCTCACGCCCGTGTCTCCGTCGAGTATATAGAAGTTGCGCGTACCGATATTGATGCCGAGCTGCCCGGCGTACACGTAGATTATCTCGCTCATCCGTTCCGCCGCGTCCGGCTCTTCCGCCGCCTCGCGCAGCGCGTTCATCATATTCCTGTTTGAAAAGACCGACTCCATGCTCCTGTAGAACTCGTCGGTGTAGAAATCGCGCACGCCGCGCGTCAGGAACACCAGCACGACGGCCATGAGCAGTATTATGAGCAGCAGCATGATGAACACGAGCTTTGCCCGCAGGCTGATGCTCATACGCTCTGCCCTTCGAAATAGTAACCCGCTCCGCGCTTTGTGATAATGTATCTGGGCGCTCCGGCGTCCTCCTCGATTTTCTCGCGCAGGCGCCGCACGGCGACGTCCACGGCGCGCACGTCGCCCACAAAGCCCTCGTATTGCCAGACCTCGCGCATCAGCTCCTCGCGTGAAAACACCTTGCCCGGCGTCCCGGCGAGAAACTTCAGCAGCTCGAACTCCCGCTGCGTCAGTTCCGCGCCCCGTCCGCCGATAAACGCGTCGTAGCGCTCCCCGTCTATTACGAGGACGTCCGCCGCCGCGCCGTCGCGCTCCGGCGATCTGCGCATATTCGCCTTTACGCGCGCCAAGACCTCCCGTACCGAGAACGGCTTCGTCACGTAGTCGTCCGCGCCGAGCTCCAGCCCGAACACCTTGTCGGTCTCCTCCTCGCGCGCCGTCAGCATTATGATCGGCGTCATATTGTCGCGCGCGCGCACCCTGCGGCAGACCTCGAAGCCGTCCAGCAGCGGCAGCATGACGTCGAGCAATATCAGGTCGGGGCACGACTCCTCGTACGACCGCAGCGCCGCCTCCCCGTCGTATGCGGTCAGCACCTCATACCCCTCGTTTTTCAAGTTATAATTGAGAATATCAGCGATACTCTTCTCGTCGTCAACGACGAGTATTTTCTTGCTCAACTGCGCCGTCCTCCCCCGCCGCCGCCGCATCGTCCATACACAGCAGCGCCATGTATATCCCCGCGATCGTCTTTGCGTCCTTTATTTGGTTTTTAGCTATCATATTTCTTATCTCCCGCAGCGGCACAGTCTCCACCGTGAGAAATTCGTCCTCGTCCGGATGCGTCTCCCCGCTCCGCAGCCCCGTCGCCAGATACACATGCAGCGTCTCCTCACAAAAGCCGGGCGACGGATAGATCGCGCCCAAATAGCGCAGCCCGTCCGCCTCGCAGCCCGTCTCCTCGGACAGCTCGCGCCGCGCCGCTTCCGGATGGCCCTCTCCCGGTTCCAGCCTGCCCGCCGGCAATTCGAGCAATTCCTCCTTCACGGCATACCGGTACTGCCGCACCATGACGACTCCCCTTCCGTCCGTCACCGGCACGACTACCACTCCGCCGGAGTGCTCCACCACCTCGCGCGTCACCAGCTTACCGTTATGCAGCTCCGCCACGTCGCGTCTGGCGCTGAACACGCCGCCCGTAAACACGCTCTCGCCCGAGACCCGCCTTTCCGTATAATCCATATGTACCTCCCTACCGTCCCGTCCGTTCTTTTTCGGAATACCCGCACAGCTCCGATATAACGCACTCCCCGCATCGCGGCGCGCGCGCCGTACACACCGCCCGTCCGTGCAATACGAGCATATGACAAAAAACGTTCGACTTGTCCGGCGGCAGTATTTTCCTGAGCTCCGCCTCTATTTTCGCGGGCTCGCGCGTAGTGACGAGCCCTATACGGTTTGAAAGCCTTATGCAGTGCGTATCCACCACAACGGCCGACGGCGCTCCAAAGATGTCGCCGAGGATCAGGTTAGCCGTCTTACGCCCGACGCCGGGCAACCTGAGCAGCTCCTCCATCGTACCCGGCACCCGTCCGCCGAAATCGGCCAGCAGCATCCCTGCGCACCCGACGATATCGCGCGCCTTGCCGCGAAAAAACCCGCACGTGCGTATGTACCCCTCCACCTCCGAGACCTCCGCCCCGGCAAAATCCTCCAGCGTCGGAAACCTCTCAAAAAGCGCCGGCGTCACACGGTTGACGCGCTCGTCGGTACACTGCGCGGCAAGCCGCACCGAAAAAAGCAGTTCATAATCCCTTCCGTATTCCAATGAACAGGCAGCCTCAGGATACTCCGTCTCCAAGCGCCGTATCATCTCTGAAATACCATTTTTATCCATTTGTCTGTCCCCTCACCTCTCTGTATAAATGTAAGTATAACATTGATTCACAAAAATGACAATTCACAATTCCAGCATGAAAATGTCAAACAACAACCAATTGAAAAATCATATTGCAAAACCAAACATAACAGCGTATACTGCCATTGAAATTTTGGAGGTGCGAATATTATGTTTAAAAAACGTTTCCCCGCAATAGCGCTTGCGCTCGCGTTGCTGCTGTCCGTTCTCGCGTATGCGCCGTTAGGCATCAGAGCGGATGCGGCTGAGATACCTACGGACGGCGTCGCGTTGAC
>JAISBX010000182.1 GCA_031265965.1 Oscillospiraceae bacterium
TGACAGTCATGACGGACGACGGCTCGAACGGCAACAAGGGGTTCGTCACCGCGGCGCTCGAGCGGAAGCTGAAAGCGGGGGAGCGGTACGACGCCGTTGTGGCCATAGGCCCGCTGCCCATGATGAAAGCCGTGTGCGACCTGACGCGCGAGTACGGCGTACATACCATCGTCAGCATGAACTCCGTCATGATAGACGGCACGGGGATGTGCGGCTGCTGCCGGCTCACCGTCGGCGGGGAGCGCAAATTCGCTTGCGTGGACGGACCGGACTTCGACGGGCACCTCGTGGATTTCGACGAGGCCATGAGCCGCTCGCGCATGTTCCTCGAAGAGGAGCGGCTGAGCATGGAAACGCACAAGTGCAACCTGACGGGGGGTGCGCGCTGATGGCCGATAAAAACATGAGCCCCAAGAAGACGCCCATGCCGGAGCAGGCGCCCGGAGTCCGCGCGCGCAACTTTGACGAGGTGGCTCTCGGCTACACGCCGGAGCAGGCGCGCGAGGAGGCGCGGCGGTGCCTCGGCTGCAAGGGGTCGCCTTGCGTCGCGGGCTGTCCCGTGAGCGTCAGGATACCCGAGTTCATAGCGCGCGTGGCGGACGGGGATTTCGCGGGCGCGGCCGATATAGTGGCGGGATCAAACGCGCTGCCCGCCATATGCGGCAGGGTATGCCCGCAGGAGACGCAGTGCGAGAGCCTGTGCCTGCGCGGAAAGAAGGGCGAGAGCGTAGCCATTGGGCGCCTCGAGCGCTTCGTGGCGGACGCGAATCCGTCGGGCGGCGCGCCCGACGCAAAGCGCGCCGGGGCGGATCCGGGCGCCGCGAAGCGCGTGGCAGTCGTGGGCGCGGGGCCGTCCGGCCTGACGTGCGCCGGAGAGCTCGCGAAGCGCGGCTACGCCGTAACGGTGTTCGAGGCGCTGCACACGCCGGGCGGCGTGCTCGTCTACGGCATACCGGAGTTCCGGCTCCCGAAGGAGATCGTGCGCCGCGAGATAGCCGGCCTCCAAGAGCTCGGCGTGGAGGTCGTGACGAACGTCGTTATCGGCAAGACGCTGTCGCTCGACGAGCTGCTCGGTGGCGAGGGCTACTCGGCCGTGTACGTCGCGTCCGGCGCCGGCCTGCCGAACTTCCAGCGGATACCGGGCGAGAACCTTAACGGCGTCTACTCCGCAAACGAGTTTTTAACGCGCATAAACCTCATGCGCGCGTACGAGTTTCCAAAGTACGACACGCCGCTGCGCATCGGCGGGGGCGCCGTGGCCGTCGTCGGCGGGGGCAACGTCGCTATGGACGCCGCGCGGTGCGCGCTGCGCGTTGGAGCAAAGCGGGTGTATATTGTCTACAGGCGTGGCGAGGCGGAGCTGCCCGCGCGCGCGGAGGAGATACATCACGCGCGCGAGGAGGGCGTCATATTCAAATTCCTCACGACGCCAACGCGCCTCGGCGGCGACGAAAACGGCTTCGTGAAGTCGATGGAGTGTCAGGAGATGGAGCTTGGCGAGCCGGACGAGTCGGGGCGCCGCCGCCCCGTAGTCAAGCCGGGAAGCCTGCACACGATAGACGTCTCCACGGTGGTGGTCGCCATCGGGAACACGCCGAATCCGCTCATAGTATCCACGACGCCGGGACTGGAGTCGGAGCCGTGGGGCGGCATAATAGCCGACGGCGCGACAGGCGCCACTAACCGCCCGGGCGTATACGCCGGCGGCGACGCCGTAACGGGCGCGGCCACCGTGATACTTGCAATGGGCGCCGGAAAAACCGCCGCCGCCGCCATCGATGAATACATAAAAAGCTTCAATTAAAATAACAGAGATTTTGATCGAATATTATGGTATGATATGTTAGGTAAGAATAGGAGGGTCACTTAATGGAGTACAAGATGACTATTGCGGGGCTGGAGCGGTCTTTGCCGTTGTGCAAGCTGACGGAGGAACTGTACATAGCGGGGTTTGTCATATTCGGGGACGCCGAGCTCACGGTGGCGGCGGCGGCGGCGCTGCTTGAGCGCGCGCCCGACTACGATTATCTGCTGACAGCCGAGGCGAAGGGGATACCGCTCATACACGAGCTGGCGCGGCAACGCGGGGACTCCAAGTATTTTGTCGCAAGAAAAGCGCCGAAGCTCTATATGACAGGCCTGTTCGAGGTGGACGTCGATTCTATAACGACGGCCGGCAGCCAAAAGTTGTACCTCGATACGGCGGACGCGGCGCTAATGCGCGGCAAGAGGATACTGCTCGTGGACGACGTCATATCAACAGGCAACTCGCTCAACGCGCTGGAGCGGCTCACGGAGGCGGCGGGCGGCAAGGTCGTCGGGCGCATGTCGATCCTCGCGGAGGGCGACGCCCAGACGCGCGGCGATATAGTGTATCTCGAAAAGCTGCCCCTGTTCAGGCCCGACGGCAGTATTGCGGTCATTTAATAGGAGGAGGTCATATATCATGTCTACAGCACAAAATTCGGCGGAGAAGGGCGATTTCGCCAAGACGGTGCTGATGCCCGGGGATCCGCTGCGCTCGCAATTCGTCGCCGAGACGTATTTTGAAAACCGCAGACTTGTGAACAACCTGCGCGGCATACAAGGCTACACCGGCACATATAAGGGCGTGCCGGTGTCCGTGATGGCGTCCGGCATGGGAATGCCGTCGATGGGCATCTACTCGTATGAGCTATACAATTACTACGACGTGGAGAACATAATACGTATCGGCACGGCCGGGGCCATATCGCCTAAGTTGAAGCTGCGCGACGTCGTGGCGGGCATAGGCGCGTCCACGAATTCGAGCTACACGGCGAATCAGTTCGCGCTGAAGGGGCAGCTCGCGCCGACGGCGGATTTTCATCTGCTGGAGACGGCCGTTAACGTCGCCCGCAAGCTCGGCGTCGAGATGGTGGTGGGGAACCTATATTCCACGGACCATTTCTACGACGCGTCGTCGGCCGCGCTGGAGTGGGGCAAACTGGGTTCGCTCGCCGTCGAGATGGAGGCTGCCGCGCTGTATACGAACGCGCTTCAGGCGGGCCGCCGCGCGCTGGCTATCTGCACGATATCCGATCATCTGGTGACAGGCGAGGAGCTTGACGCCATGACGCGGCAGGTGTCGTTTACGCAGATGATGGAGATAGCGCTGGAGACGGCGATAAAAGTAGATTAAACGACGTGGGGTGGCAAAATGGCTTTTGAGTTTTTTGAGGGACGCCTTGTTTACTCGGAGGACGGACGGGAGCTGGCGGAGGTGACGTTTCCGGAGGTGGCGGAGGCGGTGGTCGATATTGACCACACGTTCGTCGACGATGCGCTGCGGGGGCGCGGCATGGCGTCCGAGCTAATGGAGCGCGTCGCGGTCAAGCTGCGTGAGGACGGAAAAAGGGCCCGGCTGACGTGCTCGTACGCGCGCGGCTGGTTCGAAAAACACGCGGAGTACGCCGATGTCGCTATATTGCGGGAGGGTGCGGATAATGGCTGACGGATACAGGCCGGCGTTTTCACAGCCGTCGCCGGTGATTTTCGGCCGCGGCGCCATACGGTCGCTGGGCGGAAGCGTGCGTGAGCTCGGCTGTAAAAAAGCCTTGGTCATATTCGACCGGGGAATCGAGGAGGCGGGCATCGCCGGGAGGGTGACGGCCGCGCTCGAAGCGGAGGGCGTGGCGTACGTGACGTACGGCCGCGTCGTGCCGGATCCGCCGACCGCCGTTGTGGACGAGGCGGGCGAGCTCGCCGTACGCGAGGGCTGCGACTGTCTCGTGGGCGTGGGGGGCGGCTCCTCAATGGATACGGCGAAGGCCGCGGCAATATATATGCACGACCCCGGCCCGGTAGACCGGTATATACTGCAAACGCCGCCGTACGTCGATACGAGGACGCCTGTGATACTCATACCGACTACGGCCGGTACGGGCAGCGAGTGTACGACGGTCGCGATCATTTCGCGCCCGGAGCTCAACGTCAAGTGGAGCGCGTTCGTTAACACGTCGCTCGCGATAGTCGATCCCGAGCTGACGGTGACGCTGCCAAAGTACGAGACGGTGAACACCGGCCTCGACGCCTTTTCGCACGCCGCCGAGGCAATGACGGTGCGGGCGTGGAACTACCACTCCGACCTTTTCGGAGAGGCCGCGATACGCAAGGTTACGAAAAATCTGTACGCCGCGTACACGCGGCCCGACGACATCGAGGCGCGCAGCGAGATGGCGCTCGCCGCCAACTGGGCGGGGCTCGCGTTCAACAATCCCGTGACGCACGTGGGGCACGCGTGCGCTGACGCGTTCTCGTGCCACTTCCACACACCGCACGGGCTGGGCTGCGCTCTGGCGCTGCCCGAGACGCTGGCGCTCGTGGCGCCCGCCGTTCCGGAGCGGATGAGGACTATAGCCGCCGCGATGGAGCTGCCGCTGCGCGGAGACGAGACGGGCGCGCGTCTGGGGCGGCTCGTGGCGGACGCGCTGCGCGACATGATGCGCAGTATGGATATGCGGCCGCTGTCCGCGCTCGGATATTCGCGCGGCGACGTGACCGCGCTCGCGGGAGACGTTGTGGAAAACCACCTGTCGGAGTACTGCCCGGTCGATATAACGCGCGAGGCGGCGGAAAAGCTCCTCGGAGACATCTACGACACATATCGCTGAGATACGCGGGCGCGTGTCGGAATGGGGTTAATGTGAACAGGAAACTTCTGAGGATGCTTCAACCGAGCATGAGGTTGTACTTTATCATGCTCGTCATTTTTGCGGCGTGTACGTTCTTTTTCGGGAAAAACAACTGGGTGCTCGCGGCCGTTGAGATCGTTGTGATAGCGCTGCTGCTCGTGTTCACGCGGTACGGCGCCCGGAAGCGGGCGGAGGAGCTGCTGCACTATATAGAGCACGTGACGAGCGACATGGACACCGCGGCGAAAAGCACGCTGTCCGTGACGCCGCTGCCTGTCGTTATATTCAGCTCGCACACGGGCAATATTATATGGTCCAACCGGCGTTTTCTGGATATAACCGGCGAACGCGAGCATATATTTGAGATCAGCGTGCAGGACATCGTGCCCGGCTTTGCCGTCGATTGGCCGGACGGGGGCGACGCGCGCCTCCCGGCGCTCGCGGAGATACGGGGCGGCAAGTACGCCGTGTTCGGAAGCGTATTCAACACCGACCGCGGGGACGAGCCGGACGGCCGCCTCGCGATAGCGTACTTCGTCGACGTGACGGAGTTTGAAAACGCCCGCGAGGAATACGAGCTGTCACGCCCAGTGTTTTCGATAATCCTGCTCGACAACTACGACGAGCTGCTGCGGAGCCTGAGCGAAAAGGACAAGTCCGCTCTGCTGTCCGTCATCGACGATAAGATCGGGCTCTGGGCGGGCGGACGGGACGGCTATCTGTGCAAATACGACAGGGACAGATACTTCTATATCTTCGAGGCGCGCCACTACGACGATATTCTGCGGGACAAATTCTCCCTGCTCGCGTCCGTCAGGGAGTGCTCCGGCTCGGGGGGCATATTGGCCTCGTTGAGCATCGGCGTCGGCGTCGGCGGCGGCTCTCCGGCGGAGGACTATCAGTTCGCGTCTGAGGCCGTCGAGATGGCGCTGAGCCGGGGCGGTGATCAGGCTGTGATAAAAAAACAGCAGGGCTTCGAGTTCTTCGGCGGGCGCTCCACGGAGGTGGAAAAGCGCACAAAGGTCAAGACGCGCGTCGTGGCGAGCGCGTTCGGGCGGCTGCTGGACAGCGCTGCGTTCGTCTACGTAATGGGGCACAAGAACGCCGATATGGACTCGCTGGGCGCGGCGGTGGGCGTCTGCTGTATAGCGCGGGCAAAGGGGAAAAAGGCGCGCATAGTCATAGATATGGAGCGCAACATGGTCGGGCGGCTGATAGCGGGCCTGCGCGCAAGCGAGGGCTTTGAGGACATATTCATAAACTCGCGCGACGTATCGGCGGTCGAGCACGCCTCCTCCGGCTTGCTCGTCGTCGTGGATACGAGCAGACCGGAGGAGGCGGAGCTCGAGCCGCTCATCTCGGCGTTCGACAGGGTGGTCGTCATAGACCACCACAGGCGCGCGGCGACTTATATAGACAAAGCGGCGCTGAATTTTTACGAGCCGTACGCCTCGTCCGCCTCGGAGCTGGTGACGGAGCTCATGCAGTACCTCGTCGAGCAGCAGCAGGTGCGCAAGCCGGAGGCGGAGGCGCTGCTGGCGGGCATCGTGCTGGACACTAAGGGATTTTCGATCCGCACGGGCAGCCGGACGTTTGACGCCGCGGCGTTTTTGAGGAGGCTGGGCGCCGACACCGTAAGCGTCAAGAGATTCATGCAGTCGGACTTCGCGACGGCTATGTCGCGCTACGAGATAATCCGCGGCGCGCGGATGTACCGCGACTCCGTGGCGATAGCCACGTCGCCGAACGCGGCCGAACGCGTCGTCATAGCGCAGGCGGCGGACGAGCTGTTGAATATCGCCGGCGTGCAGACGTCGTTTGTAGCCTCGCCTAACGGAGAGGGCATTTTCATATCGGGCAGGAGCATCGGGGGCATAAACGTGCAGTTGGTGCTCGAAAAGCTGGGCGGCGGAGGCAACCAGTCCACGGCGGGCGCGCAGGTGAGGGGAGTGTCGCTCGAGGGCGCGGTGGGGCTGCTCGCCAAGGCCATAGACGAGCATCTCGCGGACACCGAGCCGGAGAAAAACGGCGACAGGACGTAGTATAACAAAGCGAAAGGAACGGGCACAACAATGAAAGTGATATTGCAGCAGGACGTGAAGGACCAGGGCAAAAAGGGGCAGATGATCGAGGTATCCGACGGATACGCCCGCAATTATCTGTTGCCGCGCAAATTGGCGTTCAAGGCGACCGAGGACAGCATCAACGTCATGAAGCAGCAGGAGAAGGCTCGCGCGCGCCGCGCCGAGGCCGAAAAGCGGGAGGCCGAGGAGATATCCAAGCGGCTCGAGGGGATACAGATAAAAATCCAGGCAAAGGCGGGCGGAGCGGGCAAGCTGTTCGGCGCCGTGACCTCCAGAGAAATCTCGGAGGCCCTGCAGCAGCAGCACGGCATCGCGGTCGAAAAAAATAAGATAGTTCTGGCGGAGCACATAAAGTCGTTCGGCCCTTACGAGATAAAATGTAAGCTGGGGCACGAGGTAAGCGGCACGATCAACGTCATCGTTACGCAGGCGCAGTAGGTCGCGATGGACGACGTTCTTAACAGGCAAATACCGCACAGCTCGGAGGCGGAGCAATCGGTGCTGGGCTCCATGCTGATCGACTCGCGCTGCGTAGCGGACGTGGTCGGTCTGCTCAGCCCGTCCGACTTCTACTCCGACGCAAACCGCGGAATATACGAGACGATCCTGTCGATGTTCAATTACTCCGTGCCGGTGGACGCCGTGACGGTGCTCGACAGGATGCGCGAGCGCGGCGTGTGGAACGATAATTCGCCGCAGTATATTATAGAGTTGGCTAACATTACGCCCACGGCCGTAAACGTGATGGAATACGCCGCCATCGTGCGCGACAAGTCCCTGCTGCGCGCGCTGGCGGACACGGGCGCCGACATAGCGGAAATGGCGATCGGCGGCGAGGGGGGCGCGTCGAGCATACTTGAAGCGGCCGAGAAGCGCGTCTACGCGCTGCGGCAGGGGCGCAATACCGCCGGGCTCGAACCGGTGTCCGGCGTGCTGATCAACGTGTTCGAGCAGATACAGGAGGCGTCAAAGAGCTCCGGCGGCATACCCGGACTGTCCACCGGATTTTCCGATATAGACGGCTACATCATGGGCCTCAACGATACGGACCTCATTCTCATCGCTTCGCGTCCGGGCATGGGCAAGACGAGCATCGCGCTGAATATAGCGCTGCACGTCGCGCGAGAGTCCGGCAAATCAGTGGCGATATTCTCTCTCGAGATGTCGAAGGAGCAGCTTGTACTGCGTATGCTCTCGTCGGAGAGCTATATCGACAATAAAAAGCTGCAAACCGGCAGGCTGTCGGACGGCGAGTGGAAAAAGCTGGCGGAGGCGGTGGAGTCGATCAACCGCGCGCGTCTTCTTATAAACGACAATCCGTCGATAACGGTCTCGGCGATAAACGCCCAGTGCAGGCGCGTGGAAAATCTCGGGCTCGTCGTTATCGATTATTTGCAGCTTATGCAGAGCGCCACAGACAAGGGCTCGTATTCGGGCGAGACGAGGACTCAGGTCGTGGCGGACATAAGCCGGATGATGAAAATAATGGCAAAGGAGCTCAACGTGCCTGTGATATGTATGTCGCAGCTCTCGCGCGCCAACGAGAGCAGGGCGGACAAGCGACCGATGCTGTCGGATCTGCGCGAGTCGGGCGCTATAGAGCAGGACGCGGATGTGGTAATAGGCCTGTACAGGGACGACTATTACAACGAGGCGAGCGACCAGCCGAACGTGGCGGAGCTGCGCATATTGAAGAACAGGCGGGGCAACACCGGTATGGTCAAGCTTCTGTGGCTTCCGGAGTATACGGCGTATACGGCTCTGGAGCAGAGATATTCCGGCGAGGACGACGGGTTTTGACCGCCCTCGCTAAAACAGCCGCGTTTGCGTCCGGTCACAATATGCTGCCGTCCGGGGGCGTGGTGCTCGCGTGCGTCTCGGGCGGGGCGGATTCAATGTGTATGCTCGACATCCTGCTCAGGCTCATGCCGGACGCGGGATACGCCGTGGAGGCGGCGCACTTCAACCATATGTTGCGCGGCGGGGAGTCGGAGCGCGACATGAGCTTTGTCGCGGAACGCTGCGAGCGCGCCGGCGTTGCGCTCCACGTGGGCCGGGGGGATACGGCGGGCGAGGCGGCGAGGCGGCGCGCCGGAATAGAGGAGACCGCGCGCGCCATGCGGTACGCGTTTTTCGAGGAGACCGCGCGCCGGCTCGACGCGGGGGCGATAGCGACCGCGCACACCGCGGACGACAACGCCGAGACAGTGCTGTTCAATTTGGCGCGCGGCACCGGTATCCGGGGCGTCTGCGGCATACCGCCCGTCCGAGGACGCATAATAAGGCCGATATTGTGCCTGACGCGCGCCGACGTCGAGGAGTATTTGCTCCGCCGCGGCATACCGCATGTGGAGGACTCTACAAACGTCTCGGAAGACTACGCGCGCAACAGGCTCCGCCGCTCCGTTATGCCCGTGCTGCGCGATATAAACCCCGCCGCCGCGGACAATATCATGCACGCGTCGGAGCTCCTGCGGTCAGACGACGACTTTCTGCGCGCCGAGGCGCGCAGATTTATATCGCACCGTACGGACGGCGGCAGGACGCCCGTAAAGGAGCTGCTGGAGCTTCACCCCGCGGTGTCGGCGCGCGTCATACGCGCGCTCGCGGGCGAGGGGCTGTCGCACCGGCACGTGCGCGCCGTGATGGAGCTGTGCGGCGGCGCCTCGCCGTCCGGAGAGGCGTGCCTTCCGGGCGGCGTGTCGGCGTTCCGCGAGTACGGGTACCTGCGCTTCGGCGCCACGGAAAAACCGCGCGGCTTTTCCGTGGTAGAGCTAAAGCCGGGCGTCAGCGCGCGTCTGGAGGGCACGGAATTAACAATCACTTGCGAAGAGGGTACATGCTGTGATATAATTAACAAATCTTTAACTTTTTTTATGTTCGAAAAAAGCCGGATATGTGGTAAACTGTCTGTGCGCCCGAGACAGCGGGGCGACTCGATAGACATTCTGGGCGCGAGCGGCGCGGTCGCGCGTACAAAGACGCTCAAAAAATTGTTTATTGAGAAGCGCATACCGGCGCGGGTGCGCGCGGCGGTCCCGGTGATAGCCGACGAGTTCGGGCCGCTCGCCGTATACGGCGTAGGGCGGAGTTCCCGGTGTGTGCCGCGGCTCGGCGACGGCGTGCTCACCGTCAAGCTGACGGCCGCTCGCTGAAAAATACGAGAGGATCGAGGGGGTGTTTCGGACTGTATGGAACAGGATATTATAGAGATACTCTTTTCCGAGGCGCTGATAAAGGAGCGCGTCAGCAGACTGGGGAAACAGCTCGCCCGGGATTACGCGGGCAAAACGCCTCTGCTACTGGGTGTGCTCAAGGGCTGCTTCGTGTTTATGGCGGACCTTATGAGATGTATCGACCAGTACTGTGAGATCAGGTTTATCACAGCGTCCTCATACGGAAACGGTACGGTGAGTTCCGGGGACGTAAAAATCGGAGAGCTGACCCAGCTTGACGTCGAGGGAAGAGACGTTGTCATTGTGGAGGACATTGTGGATTCCGGCTTGACGCTCAAGAAACTAAAGGAGTCTCTGCTGGAATTGCGGCCCGCGTCACTGCGCGTATGCGCGCTGCTGGATAAAAAATCGCGCAGAGAGGTTGAAATCGACATGGACTATATCGGGTTTGAGTGCCGCGACGTTTTTTGCGTCGGCTACGGTCTTGACTGCGCGGAGCGGTACCGCAATCTTCCGTATATCGGAGTTTTGAAGCCCGAGATATACATTTGATATATCTGTACATCGCGGTCAAATTCTATTTAAAATGAAAGAAGTGATAATTGTTTGAAAGCAAGGAACAGGAGCCCGCGCGATATTGGTTTTTATGTATTGATAGCGGCAATTTTGCTGTCTGCCGTATATTTATTGGCGAGACCGTCCGCTGAAAATCCGGAGACCATTGCGTATTCCGACGTCCGCAGACTCTGCAACGACGACGAGGTCGTGCGCATAGTTCTCACGGACAAAACCCTCACTCTCACGCTGCGCGGCAATTACAAGGATACGAACAGCAACATAGTCAAGCACGAGCTGTACGACGTGGGTATTTTCTATGAGGATCTGCACACGTATTTGGACGCGAAGATGACGGCGGACAAGGAATTCTTCCTCGACTACAAGGAAGGCTGGCAGATGCCGTGGTGGTTCTCGCTTGTGCCGTATCTTGTCATCATTCTAGTGTTCTTCCTGTTTTGGAACGTGATGATGAACAGGTCCGGGATGGGCGGCGATAGGAGCGCTATGCGGTTCGGCAGGGCGAGGACGCGGCTTGCCAGCGAGGAGAAACGCAAGGTGACGTTCGCGGACGTGGCGGGCGCCGACGAGGAAAAAGCGGAGTTGAGCGAAATCGTCGATTTCCTGAAGGGACCGCAGAAGTACGTGGATATCGGCGCGCGCATCCCGAAGGGCGTACTGCTGATTGGTCCGCCGGGAACAGGAAAGACGCTTATAGCCAAAGCGGTCGCGGGAGAGGCGGGGGTTCAGTTCCTTTCCATATCGGGTTCCGACTTTGTCGAGTTGTACGTCGGCGTCGGAGCGTCGCGCGTGCGCGATCTGTTCGATCAAGCCAAAAAGCTCGCGCCGGCGATAATATTCATCGACGAGATCGACGCGGTGGGACGCCAGCGCGGCGCAGGACTCGGCGGCGGACACGACGAACGCGAGCAGACGTTAAACCAATTGCTCGTTGAAATGGACGGCTTCTCCACAAACGAGGGAGTTATCATAATCGCGGCGACAAACAGGGCGGATATACTCGACAGCGCTCTATTGCGGCCGGGACGTTTTGACAGACAGGTGTACGTGGGGCTGCCCGATATAAAAGGGCGCGAGGAGATATTAAAGGTACACGCTCACGGCAAGTCGCTCGCGGAGGACGTCGATCTGGCGAATATCGCAAAATCAACTACGGGCTTCACCGGCGCGGATCTCGAAAATCTTCTCAACGAGGCTGCGCTTCTGGCGGCGCGTTTCAACAAGCAGGCAATAACGATGACGGACATAGAGGACGCCACGCTGAAGGTAATAGCGGGACCTGAGAAAAAGAGCAAGGTCGTTACAGATAAGGACAGGCGCCTGACCGCGTATCACGAGGCGGGACATGCTGTGGTGTCGCACTTTTTGGAGCACATCGATCCCGTACACCACATAACGATAATCCCGCGCGGAGCGGCCGGAGGGATGACGATCACCAGACCGCAGGAGGACAAGACCACAAATTCGCGCAGTGAGATGTTTGAGCGCATAGTGTCGTGTTTGGGCGGACGCGTCGCGGAAAAGCTGATGCTTGACGATATATCGAGCGGCGCTTCATCGGACATACAGAGCGCCAGCGCGATAGCCCGCTCGATGGTCACGAAATACGGAATGAGCGATGTGCTAGGACCAATATCGTTTGACGACAGCAGTCACTCTGTATTTATCGGAAGGGACTTTTCACACACAAAGAGTTATTCCGAGAAGACGGCGGCGCTGATCGACGACGAGGTAAAGCACATATTCGACGAAGCGCTGATCCGGTGCGAACGCATTCTTACGGATCGCAGGGAAATACTCATTGCCACCGCGGAATACCTTCTGGAGCACGAGACGATGGACGGCGAGGACTTCAAATATCTGTGCGAGCACAGCGGCGAAGCGCCGCCCGCGCACAGCAAGCCGCGTTTTGACGCTGTCGATCCTTTTGCCGATTTTCCGGACTTCAAGGTGACGCCGCACGATAACACCGGCGCGTAGAGCATTCATATTAAACGGCGCCGCGACATACGCTGTTCCCGAGGGGTGACGCGTGTGGGCGGATCATTGAAAAACGTTAAAAGGCATTTATCAAGCGCGGCGCGGATAGGGGCGTTACTCTGCTGCGGCGCGCTTGCCGCCGCAATGCCCAGCGCGTCCAATACGGCGTACGCGGCGGCAAAGCGGGAACCGCCGTATTCGGATAGAACGCTCGTGATCGACGCGGGGCACGGCGGCGCCGACGGGGGAGCGGTGTCGGCGGGCGGAGCGCGCGAGAGTGAAATAAACCTGGACATTGCGCTGAGACTGTATATGCTGGCAGGCTTTCTCGGAGAGCGGGCCGTACTCACCCGCAGCAGCGAGGATATAGCTTACTCCGACGAAGCGGTGACCGTACGGGAAAAGAAGCGCGACGATATGAAGCAACGGCTGGCAATTATACACAGCACGGAAAACGCCGTTCTCGTGAGTATACACCAAAACAAATTCGACACTCCGGGCCCGTCCGGCGCGCAGGTGATTTACGCGCCGGACGACGAGAGCGGGGCTTTGGGCGAAACGGTGCAGAACGCGCTTACGGAGTATTTATGGCGGGGGAACAGACAGGGCGCCGTGCGAGATAACGGCGCGATATATCTTCTCAACAACGCCGCCTGTCCCGCTATTTTGATAGAGTGCGGTTTTCTCTCTAATCCCGCCGAGGAGGCGCTTTTGCTTACCGGGAGATACAGGGCAAGGGTAGCGGCGGCGATTGCCGGGGCGCTGAGACGCTGACGAAAATAAAGGCGGACGCTGTCAGTGACAGTGTCCGCCTTTATTCCGTTCGCGCTCAACAGGAATTTCTACTTTGAGCTTGCTATCGCGCTGATCGCTTCCTCAACAGAAATCCCGGAATTAAACACAGCTTGCAGAAGTGTGTTCGCGTCTTCCTTGTTTTTGAGTACGGTGAGCTCCTTTATGTTTTTTTGAAGCTCCGAGATCTTATCCTTGTACGTCTGAATTTCCCGTTCCTTTTCGATGATTTGCGAGCTGTAGTTTGAAGCCCCCCGTCCCTGTTTTGCTGGTGTCGCCTTTCCTGAACCTTTTACTCCGCGCGGCATGTAGCAGTCCACCTTTCTTAAATGTAGTGTAGTGATTCTACAACCATATAGTCAGCTTGTCAACAATAAAATTAAAAAAATAAAAAAATTTAAGAAATTTTAATCCTGCAAGCTCTCCTCAAGCTGGCGGAACGCGTTTGTCGTCTTGAGGAATACCTCCACGAGGTTTGGATCAAACTGCGTGCCGCTGCCCTCGATGATTATATTGGCGGCCTCCTCGTATGAAAACGGGGGCTTATAGCAGCGCTGATTTACGAGAGCGTCGTACACATCGACGATGGACAGTATGCGCGCCGATATTGGAATCTCTTCACCCTTCAGCTTTGTGGGATAGCCCTTGCCGTCCCAACGCTCGTGGTGATAATAGCATATCTCGCGGCAATATTTTAAGTACATGGCATTATCTGGAAGTGTTTTGAGTATGCTATCTATTATGTCGCGCCCGATCACGGTGTGAGTTCTCATAATGTCAAATTCTTCATCGGTGAGCTTGCCGGGCTTGAGCAGGATGTTGTCGGGTATGCCTATTTTACCGATGTCGTGCAGAGCGGACGCCTTGACGATGGACTCGTAGTTTTGCGCGAGAAGCACCTCGCGGTAGTGCGGGTACTTTAGCATTTCATTTACGATTATTTGGGTCAGCATGGTAGTTCTTCTGACGTGCTCGCCGGACTCCAGACTGCGGTACTCGATTATTGTCGCAAGGACCTCGAGCGTCTGCTCGTATGTCTTTGTGACCTCCGCCGTCTTCTTCTCGACCAAGCCCTCGAGCTCGGTCTGGTACCGCGCGAGGTTGATGCAACTGTCCAGCCTCGTCAGTACGACGTCGGGGTTGAACGGCTTTGAGACATAGTCGGCCGCGCCCGCCTTCAGCCCGCGGGATTCGTTTGTGTCGGAGTCGGCTGCGGTGATGAAGAGCACCGGTATCTTATGGGTCTCGGAGTGGTTTTTGATCACTCTGAGCACCTCGAAGCCGTCCATGCCCGGCATGATGATGTCCAGCAGGATAGCGGTCGGGATTATTTTCTGCTTGAACAGAATGTCAAGCGTCTCGTCGCCGTCCTGCGCCTCTATCACGTCGTATTGATCAACAAGAATTTCTCGGAGAATCAACCGGTTGATTTCAACATCGTCAACAATTAAAACAAGATCCCTCATTGCGGTCAAATCCTTCTTTACAGCGAATTTATCCTCTCGATCGTCGCGGCGGACGCGACCTTCAATTTTGCACAGAGCTCGTCGTAGGGCTGTCCGTTTTTCAAAGCGGACTCAAGCGCCGCCGAGACCGTGTTGACCTCCGGCAGAGACAGGTTGGCGGACACGCCCTTGATCGTGTGCGCCATATTCGCGGCGCCCTCTATATTGCCGCTCTCGATTTCCGCCGCGAGGGAGTCGGTGTAGTTTGCCTCCACAAAGCGGATCAGCAGCTTCTTGTACAGCCCCATGTTGCCGCCGACGCG
>JAISBX010000021.1 GCA_031265965.1 Oscillospiraceae bacterium
GAGCTCAATATTTCTCCTCTGCCGCATAAACTCATCGTTTATAGCCGCCCCCACCTCCGGGTCGCGCTCCGCGACATAGGCCATCATCTCTGTAACCACTTAAGTTCCTCCCGATAAAATATGACAAAAAATATGGAATTAGTTTAACCTAATATCCGCGCGCCCGCATATTTGCTCTCCGTTTCAACAAATAGGCTGTCGATTTCCGTGTCGTTCACGAACTTGGTTGTGAATTCTCCATCGCCTAGCTCGACGTCCGCAAGGTAAGCTTTGCCTCTTTCAAGCACTTCTACGATCCGCGCAACAAGCCCCGAAGTCAGGCGCACTTTGTCATACTGTTGTATTATCATCCGGTATCACACCTCTTTTCTTTGTGACATATACGCTTGTCATCCGCATTTCACCGTTTTTGGCATCGTCAATCCATGCCGTGATTATATTCGCAGTTTTTCCATTTGTGCCATTGATATTCATCGCTACCTCGTAAAGCTCTCCGTATCCGTAATTCCCTTTTGCCATCGCCGGATAAATGTCTAGCCCCGAATGAATCTCGGCAACCAGTAAATCCGCGTTTGAAACAGTGTAGCCCAACGCTTTTTTGAACGCGTGGGCCTTATTCGGTTCTCGCACCGGGTCAAGTGCGTAATGTGCGAGTTTTTCATACGGTATAACCGCAACATCTCGTTTTGGCAACTTCATATCTGTTTAATCAACGCTCCGCTCATAATGTGTACTTATATAATATCATCCCCGCCGATGGCTGTCAATGTAAACAGCCGTACGTGAATGGTTGCGTCTCGCAATGTCACGCGTTCATGCTCAGATAGGCGTTTATGAAGCCGTCGATGTCGCCGTCCATGACGGCGTTTATGTTGCCGTTTTCAAAATTTGTGCGGTGATCCTTGGCGAGGGTGTACGGCATGAACACGTAGGAGCGTATCTGGCTGCCCCATTCTATCTTCATCTGCTCGCCCTTTATGTCGCTTATCTTGTCGAGGTGCTCGCGTTCTTTTATTTCCACGAGCTTCGAGCGCAGCATCCTCATTGCGACCTCGCGGTTTTGGTGCTGGCTGCGCTCCATTTGGCAGGCGACTATTATTCCCGTCGGGACGTGCGTTATGCGTATGGCGGACTCCGTCTTGTTTACGTGCTGGCCGCCGGCGCCGGACGAGCGGTACGTGTCGACCTTGAGATCCTCCGGGCGTATTTCCACCTCTATGTCGTCCGATATGAGCGGGGACACCTCTACGGCCGCGAACGAGGTGTGGCGGCGCCCGGACCCGTCGAACGGGGATATGCGCACGAGCCTGTGTATCCCGCCCTCGCTCTTTAGGAAACCGTAGGCGTTTTCGCCCTCGATCTCAATGGACGCGGACTTAATGCCCGCCTCCTCGCCGTCGAGAAAATCGAGCAGCTTATACTTCATGCCGTGCCGCTCCGCCCAGCGCGTGTACATACGGTACAGCATCTGCGCCCAGTCCTGCGCCTCAGTGCCACCGGCGCCCGCGTGGAACGAGAGTATGGCGTTGCAGCCGTCGTACTCGCCGGACAGCAGCGTGGCAAGGCGCGCCCGCTCAAGCTCGCCCTCAAAGGCGGAATATTCCTCCGAGAGCTCCGGAAGCAGCCCGGCGTCGCCCTCCTCCTGCGCTATCTGGCAGAGCGTGAACAGGTCGTCCCAGCGCGCGGACAGCTTGCCGAAGCCGTCGAGCTTACTCTTGAGCTTCTTGATTTTTTGGAGCACCCTCTGCGAATTTCCCAGATCGTTCCAAAAGCCGTCGCGCGAGCTCTCGGCGTCGAGCTCGGCGAGCTCGCGTTCGGCCTCGGTGAGGTGCAGCGCGTCGCCGAGACCGTCGAGTGACGGCTTAAGAGCGGTTATCCTGACTTTGTAATCGTCGAATTCTATCATCATGTGTGAATACCCTTTTCAGTGTTTTTCGGCGCGCAGTACCGCCACGGGGAGGTGCGGGTTGTTCAAAAAGCGCGGGAATCCCGTGTGGTTGCCTATGCCGCGCGAGACGAGCATATCCGTGCCGCCGCGCGTGTAAACGCCGCTTGTGTACGTCGGCAGGAACTCGCGGGACGGCCCGACGAGTCCGTCGGTGAACGGGAGCCGAACGATGCCGCCGTGAGCGTGCCCGCAGATCACAAGATCGACGCCGAGCGACGAGTACAGTCCGAGGCGGTTGTTTCTGTGTTCGAGTACGATAAGGAACCGGTCGCCCTCCGCCGAACGTATATTCTCTATGAGCCGCTCGGGCTTGATCATGTCGGCGGGACCGTTCGGGTCGTCCGTGCCAGCGAGTACGACGGTGTCGGCGCCCGCTGTGAGCCGGACAAAGGAGTTGCGGAGCACCGTGACGCCGCGCTGTTCGAGCAGACTCAGGAGGTTCCTCACGTCGCCGCTGTCCCATTCGTGGTTTCCGGTAACGTAGTAGACGGGCGCTATTTCGGTGAGCGAGCTCACAAGCGTATCCACAATGTCAAGCTGCCCCGTGGAATCTATGAGATCGCCCGTAATGGCTATCATATCGGGGGACGACTCCGCGACGGCCTCTATGAGCTTCGCGTTGTCCTTGCCGAATTGCGCGGCGTGTACGTCGGACAGAGAGACGATCCTGTAGCCGTCGAAGGCGGGGGGGAGGTTCCCAAAGCTCAGCGTATACTCCGCCGTGTCTATGCGTGTGCCGCTGTCGTACAGCAGCGCGGCGACCAGCAGGGTGAGCATACCCAGAAGCTTTACGCCGCGTCCGCGCCGTTTTCGGTGTGCCGCCATTACGCCTCCCGATCGCGCACGTACGGGTGCTTGATGTTGGGGTCGGACGTCTGCCTGAAATCCACGTCGAATCTGCCTATGGACTTGATGAGCGCGGACAGGTTTTTGAAGCCGAAGTTGCGGCAGTCGAAGTCAGGCTGCTTTTTCAATATCAGGTTGCCGAGCTCGCCCATGAACACGCTGCCGTCCTCGCCCGATATGTCGGACAGCGAGTCGGCGATGAGCCGGATGACGTTGCGCGTCACCTTTTGCTGCTTGGCGCGCTGGCGCGAGGGCTTTGTGCGTTCCGCCACGGACTGTCCGGACTTCTTGGCGGACGCCCCCTCCGGCTGATCGGCCGCGCCGTTGGGCTGCTCGGAAGCCGAGTCGGGCTGGGACGCCGCGGCGTCAGTCGCGGGAGTCTCGACGGCATTCGCGCGTATGACTTCAATATACGTGAATTTGTCGCAGGCGACGATGAACGGGTTGGGGGTTTTGCGCTCGCCTATCCCTATGACGCGCTGGCCCGCCTCCCGCAGGCGTATGGCGAGCCTTGTGAAATCGCTGTCGCTGGATACGATGACAAAGCCGTCGGTCTTCTCCGTGTAGAGTATGTCCATGGCGTCGATTATCATCGCGCAGTCGGACGAATTTTTGCCCGTCGTGTAGCTGTACTGCTGTATAGGAGTTATGGCGTTCTCAAGAAGCGGTATTTTCCACCCGGAGATGGAAGGATTTGTCCAGTCGCCGTAGATGCGCTTTATCGTTGGCGTCCCATATATGGCAATTTCTTCCATGACGCTTTTTATACACTTTTGCGGCACGTTTTCCGCGTCAATGAGCACCGCAAGTCTCAGATTGCTAAAGTTGAGTATATTCGAAGCCAACAATCCGCCCCCCTGTTCCAATATCGCGAGCCGCACGGCTCGCTAAGCGCGTGTATTTGGGTATGATATATCGTATTCGCGAGTTTGTCAAGTGTAACCAAAATTGGAAGAACCAATCGGCACCAAAGCCGCATCCGCGCGTTCTTGACTCCGTCCAAGGCGCTGTGATATACTTTTTATATTACATGGCAATTTAATTAAGGAGGTCGTTTTCATATGGCATGGGTACTTAGTCCAATATCGGCGCGCGTGGCTAGGGTGCGCGAGATGTATCGGGATACGCAGCCGGAGATATGCGTTGCCCGGTACAAGATCATCACGGAGTTCTACATGAACCATCCCGAGCTAGGGGGCATACTGCGCAGGGCGAAGGCGCTGCAGGCGATATGCGAGAACATACCCGTCCGCATAGGCGCCGATGAGATCATCGTCGGGGCGCAGTCGGCCAAATTCCGCGCGGCGGCGCT
>JAISBX010000053.1 GCA_031265965.1 Oscillospiraceae bacterium
ATTCATTTTGCTGACCTCGAAGCTGACGCCCGCGATTGGCTGGCGCGTGCCCGCGTCGATCTTGGCGATTTGCAGGCCCGCCAGCGGCTTGTTTGCGAACTCCGCTGTGGCGAGCTTGCCGGGCTTCACGGTGACAGTCTGCGGCGTATTGTCGAGAATATACCCGTCCGGGGCGATGGTCTCGGAAACGATGTGCGCGCCCTCGGCCAGGCCAGTCACAACCGCCTTGCCGGACACGTCCGTCCTGTACGTCCCGATGCTCTCGCCGTCAGCCCTCGCCACGCTGAATGTCGCGCCAGCAAGCGGCTTGTGGCTTACGCTGTCGGTCTTGATTATTTCTATGCCGCTCAAAGGCTTGTTGAGAAACTCCACGCTGGCGAGCTTCCCGCCGCCGGCGTTGACGTTCTGCGGCGCGGCGCTCAGGATATACCCGTCCGGCGCGGCGGTTTCGGACACCACATAGGTTCCTTCCGCTATTTCGGGGATAAGGATTTTGCCGCTCGCGTCGGTGCGGTAGCTCCCGATTTTCTCGCCGTTCGCCTTCGTTACGTCGAACATCGCGCCCGAAAGCGGGTTCTTTGTCACGCTGTCCAGTTTGACGATTTCAAGGCTGTTCAGAGGATTATTGGCGAACGTTACAAGATTGCCCGCCAATGCCGCGCCGTTGCCATACGCCTCGCCCGTGGCCATTACCTCGACAGTCCGCACAGGATCGTTAAGCTCGTACCCCGCGGGGGCTTTGGCCTCCGTGATGGTGTAAACGCCCGGCTGGACGCGGGGAACGATTGCCGCGCCGCTCGCGCTCGAAACAACGTATGCCACGAACACGCCAGCCTTCTCCACGAGGAACTCCGCGCCCGCAAGAAGCGCGCCCGTTTCGCGGTCAACCTTTCGTATATGCAGGCTCGGCAATTCCTTGTTCGTGAACTCCGCGATTGTCAGCTTGCCGCTCTTGACCTCAACGGTTTGGGGTGTGGAAGTAAGCAGATAACCGTCCGGGGCTTGGGTTTCGGCGACGATGTACACGCCCTCGGCAAGCCCGCGGACGATAATTTTGCCGGACACGCCGGTGGTGTATTTGCCCATCCGCTCGCCGCTCGCCTTTTCGACTGCGAACACCGCGCCGAGCAGCGGAGTTATGCCGTCCGCGGCGGTCTTGATGATTTCAATGCCGGAAAGCGGCTTGTCGGCGAACTCCGCGACTGTCAGCGCGTTGTTCTTGACTGCGACAGTCTGCGGGGCGGCGTCGAGCATATACCCCTCCGGCGCGGCGGTCTCGGACACGATGTACGTTCCCGATTCCAGCCCGGACACGATGGCCATGCCCGCCGCGCCAGTCTTGTACGTCCCGACCCGCTCGCCGCTGTCGCGCTCGACTGTGAACGCCGCGTTCGCCAGCGGCGCGCGGGTGTGCATGTCGGTCTTTATGATCTGTATGCCCGACAGCGGCTTGTCCAAGAACTCCGCGCTTTGGAGCTTGCCGCCCTGAATAACGATTGTCTGCGGCTCCGCGTCAAGCTGATAGCCGTCCGGGGCTTTGATCTCGCTTATGGCATACGCGCCCTCTTTGAGGCCGCCGACAAGGATTTTGCCCGCGCTGTCGGTATTGTACGTGCCGACGTTCGCGCCGCTCGCGTGTTCGACCTTGAATGTCGCGCCTGAGAGCGGGGCGCGGGTGTAGGCGTCCAGCTTCACTATTTCGAGGCTGTTCTCGGCGCGGTTCGTGACGGTTACGACGGTCGGGACAGTTGCTTTAACCTCGACCGTCCGCGCCGCTTCGCTGGCGATGTAGCCAGCGGGGGCTTTGGTTTCGGAAACCACATACCAGCCGGGCAGTAGCGAGGGGACGGTCGCCTTGCCGCTCGCGTCCGTCGTCGCGTCCGCGACGAACTCGCCGTTCTGCGCGGCGACGCGGAACTTCGCGCCCTGCAAGGGGTCGCCGCTGTACTCGTCCGTCTTGACGATTTGCAGGCTCGCCAGTTTGCGGTTCTCGAACTCCAGTTTATGGAGCGTTTCCGATATGACTTGGACGCTCTTGGGCGTATCGTCGAGGACATAGCCCTGCGGCGCGGCGTACTCCGTCACGGTGTACCAGCCCGGCTCAAGATTCGGCACGGTGAACGAGCCGTCCGCGTTTGTGGTGAAGCTGCCGACCAGCGCGCTGTTTTGATAGACGTGGAATTTCGCGTCTTTCAGGAGCGCCTTTGTGTCGGCGTCGATTTTGACGATATACAGCCCCGATTTCGGCTGGTTCTCAAAGTCAACTGCGTAGGTGTTCACATAGTTGACGTACTGGTATTTCGCGCCAGCCGCCATAAGGTAGCCTGCGGGCGCGGAAACCTGCGTGACGATGTAGCTTCCGCGGGCGATTTTCGGAAGCTGGATGCTGCCGCCCGCGCCGGTGGCGAACTCGCCCAAGTCCGCGCCGCCCGACAGCTTCACGCTGAACACCGCGCCGTTAAGCGGCTCTTTGGTGATGCTGTCTTTCAAACGGATTAAAAGCGTTCCGAGCGGGGAGTTTGAAAACTCCGCTTTGAACATGCTTTGATCCGCGCTTGTGTGCTGAAGCCTCACCGTGCGGACGGAGGGGAGCGCGTCCTGCGCGTAGCCCTGCGCCGCCGTAAGCTGCGTTATTTTGTAATCTCCGGCAGGCAGGTTCTCAAGATAAAACTCGCCGCGGGCGTCCGTGGTGTATACGCCGCCGGCGGAATTGCCGACAGTCGCGCCGTTTGCGTCCGTCACGCCGAATGTCGCGCCGCCAACGCCTTTTCCGGTGTCTTTATCGGTCAGGGTGACGGCCAAGCCGCCGTAACGGTAGTTTGAGAAAACAAGCTCTTCAACGCTTGTGCCGTCAGGCTTGATGTAGCAGTGCTGCTCGTTATTGATGGATAGCTGGTAGTTGTTCGGCGGCACGGTCTGGCGAACGGCATAGTAGCCGCTCGGAATGCCGGAGAGGACGATAACGCCGCTGCCGTCCGTATCCACGGTGGCGACGAGCGTGCCGTAGCCGCCGGAGAGCGCGTCGTTGCCGTAGTAAATCTCGAAACGCGCCCCGCCCAGCATTTGGTGGGTCACGATGTCCTCGATTTTGATGACGATGCTGTTCAGCGGGTAGTTTTCCGCTCCGCCAGCCGCGAGCGCGCCGTTTGGCGCGAGCGCGCCGAACAGCATGAGCGCCGCGAGCAGGATTGGCATTGTTCGTTTCATGCTCTGAAATCCTCCTGTTTTTTAGTGGCTGCCGATTTTGATGGTGATGTTGGAAAAGCCGGGGT
>JAISBX010000140.1 GCA_031265965.1 Oscillospiraceae bacterium
AACGCCGCTGCGTATATACTCGTCGTGCAGCTCGTGCTCAAGCCTCACCTTGCCGGCGATATATTCCGCCTCCGCGCCTTCGGTCCCCTCGGGCAATACGGGCGAGTCCTCGTTTTTTATACCGTTGTCGCCGGGCTCGTACACGCTCGCCGTGCTGAAAAAAATATATTGCCCGAAACGCCCGTCGAGCGCCCTGTGGACATCTCGTATCTCGCCCTGACTGTACGCACAGAAATCGACGACCGCGTCAAACTTGACGTCCGGAATTACGCGCGCCAGCATACGCGCGTCGTGCCGGTCGCACTTGTACTGCCGTACATTCTCAAGATTGAGAGGAAAGTTGCCCCTGTTGACGACATGCAGCTCTACGTCGCTGTCTCTGGACGCCGTAATTGAAAAGACGCGCCCCACAAACGCGCTGCCGCCAATAGCCAAAATTTTCTTCGCCATAATGAATTATCCTCCCCCATAATCTATTCACGCGTATTGCGTCGGCAGGGAACGCAGGTATTCGTCCCCTATGCCAAGTCTTAGCTGTTCACCGTGCGAGGTGAGGAACCAGTCGTCCGTTGTGCACAGACCCTGACGGAGCAACTCGCCGGCTATGGCGGCGCACAGCCGCGAAACGCCGTCCCTGATCTCGCCGACGGAGTCCGCGTCCGGGCCGGGCGCGGACGCTATGCGTTCGAGAAGCGCGCCCGCTTCCGCGCCGAGAACAGGCAGCCCGGTCATTGCCCTATACGCCCACTTGTAGTACGGGCGAAAGACGCGGTTGAGTAGAAAAACAGCCGCGATGGCGCTCTCCGTAAATCTCGATATCACCGTTCTTACAGTCACGCGGTCGCCGCGCGCGTAGCACCTGTCGAGGTTATACTGTCCGGTCTGCGCGAGCGCCATACAGCAGGCGGCGAGCTTTTTGCGTCTCAGATCCTCGGGGTAGTATCCGAGCAGATATTCCCGCGTCGACGTGAACTCGCCCGCGCCGTCGATAAATACGCCGCCGTTCACCGCCATCGCGAAGTTCTCCTCCGGCGCGGCGCGCCACTGCGCTATCGTCTGCGGGCCGCGCTCAAAGCCTATGAGCGACGCGTAGAACGCCCCGCAGGTCGTCACTCCGACGCTCGCGCCGTACTCGGAGCGCTCACGCGGGTACGGCGGAGGGTGCTCCGAAAATAATTTCAGCTTCCACTCGGCCATATCGCCGACGCGCGAGCCGTCCTCGTCGCGGAGCCAGATGAAGAAATCCGTGCCCCAGTCGTGGTCGCGCGAGAACTCGTCGTCGTACCCGAAGCACTCCGAGCCGTTGCCAACGAGTCCTGCGGCCAGACTTCCGGCCAGCTCCGGCCGGTCCCGGCGCAGCGCGGGAAGCGCCGTCTCGAAGAAGTAGGCGCGGGACAGGTCTATGCCCCGTATGAACGCTCCGCTCACGGCGAGCCGCCGCCCCCCGACGCGAGCAGGCTGTCCAAAAACTCTCGGTACGCGCCCACGCGCGCGTGCTCCGCTCCGAAGATGTGTTCGGCCGTCTCCACCGCGGAGCGCTGGTGCGCAATGGCTGACTCCGCGTCGCCCAGCGCCTGATATACCGAGGCGAGGTTGCGCTCCGTGACGGCGTATTCCGCGTTTTTGCCGAAGAAGCGCTCCGTTAGCTCCAGCGCCTGCGAAAACGCCGCGAGAGCGCCCTGATAGCTGCCCTTGCGGAACAGTATGGTGCCCAGCGTCGTCAGCGCCGCCGCGTGATGCACGTTTTCCTCGCGCATCTGCGAATATATGGACAGCGCCTTCAGCACAAGATCCTCCGCTTCCTCAAAACGGCCGGAATGGAGCGCCAGCGTCGCCAGATTGTTGTATGAGGTGGCTATCTCGTGCTCGGCGGAGTCCGAGCTTTGCATGAATTCGAGCGATTTGGAAGCGCAGTCGTACGCCTCCTCGAGCTTGCCGGCGTCCTGATACGCCAGCGAGAGGTTATTGAGCACGCTCGCGTACGCGTAGTCGTTTTTGCGCCCGGCGGACTCCAGCAGAGCCTTCGACTTCAGGAACAGCTCCACGGCGTCGTCCGGCCTGCCCTGAAGCCTGTAAAGTCCCGCGAGATTGAGCTGCACGGACGCGTAGCCGGGCGTCGCCTCCATTCCGAGCTCCTCAAAAATAGCGAGCGCGCGCCCGAAAGCCGCGGCCGATTCGTCGTAACGGCTCACGCCCCTGTAAAAACCGGCGAGCTCGTTATACAAGGATGCGCTGTCGGCGTCGATCCCGCCCGTCAGCAGGAACCGGGAGTCGATCTCGTTTTGGATCGTCTTCTCAACGGCCGCGTTGTCGCCGGAGGCGTATAGCTCGTCGAGCTTTTGAAATATATCACTCATGCGCGACACTCCGAGCACGTCGACTGTTCACACGAACCGCACGACTGGCATCCGAAGGATATTTCAAACCCGAGAGAGTCCATGTGCTCGCGCGTCGCCGCCTCGGCCTCCTCCAGAGTGTGGTACCCGTAAAAGGACGCCGAATTCTCGAGCACGCGCCGGGCGAACGATACGCCCTCTCCCTCGAGCGCGGTCACGTGGCGCAGCAGCGCGTCAAGTGTCCGCTCGGAGTACGTCAGCAGCTCGCCTAGCTGGTACGTCTCGATCGACGTCACGCCGCCGAAGTCGTGCGTGGAGTACAGCGGGCGCCCCGAGCCGGACACGTACGGGTAGTCGGCAAACAGCGCCTGGGTCTGCTCCAGCAGCTTGTCGGAGAGCGCTCCCGCCAGCGCGCGCGCCTGCTCGGAGGGCGCGGTGATCTGCGCCAGCAGCTGTTCGTAACGCGAGGGCTCCGTGGTGCGCATCATGTGGATATATTTCTCGGCGACAAGATTCCTGCCGTCGGCCTCCGCAGACTCCAAGTCGCCCAGATACGACTCGGCCGCCTCCTGCGACCACGCGTCGAACTGCCCCCTGCGCATTCCGTCGAACGTGACGCGGTCGTTCTGGCAATCCGCGCGCGGCCCCCCTTCGTTTACTGCTTGAAACATGTTCCATTCGCGCGATACAATTTGGTCTATAGTGGACATAATATCAACCTCCCTTATGCCTATTCCAGATGTGGGCAGTATACCATATAAATACGCGTCTGTGCAACTCACGTGCGGCCGCCGCGGGCGCGGTGCAATATCAGCTCGGCGGCTATGGACACGGCGATCTCGGCCGGCGTCTCCGCTTCGATCTCCAGCCCTATGGGACTGCGCATACGCGCGATGTCATCCTCTGACATTCCGGACTCTCTAAGGCGGTTCTTGATGAACTCCGCCTTGCGCCGCGAGCTGATACAGCCCGTGTACGACGCGTGAAGCGGCAGCATCTGCCGGAGCACCTCATAATCGGCCTTGTGGCCCCGCGTGAGCAC
>JAISBX010000081.1 GCA_031265965.1 Oscillospiraceae bacterium
ACGTATGCGCTCGTAAAAATCAACGCGCACCGTCTTTCCGTACAGGTTGCCCTGATAGTCGAGTATGTGCGTTTCGGCCGTCACCTTGTCGGAGTCGGACACCGTAGGGCGCGTGCCGATGTTCGTGACGCCGACGCGCTCGCGTCCGTCTCCGAGTATCACGCGCGTGGCGTATACCCCGTGCGCCGGGACAAGCACGCCGTCCGCGAAGCACATATTAATAGTGGGCATCCCGATCGTGCGCCCCAACCTGTAGCCGTAACGCACGAAATCCGTCAGCGTGTGCGGATGCCCGAGAAATTCGTTAGCCCTGCCTATATCGCCGCCCGCGATGAGCTGCCTGATGTATGTGGAGCTGCTCGTGACGCCGCCCAGCTTCACCTCCGGGATTATGTCGCAGGCCAGCCCCAGTTCGCGGCACTTTGCGGCAAGCCGCTCCGGGTCGCCCTCTCCGCCGCTCCCGAACCTGAAATTGTGTCCGGCGATGAGACGCCGCGCGCCGAAATCGCGGGACAACTGCGCGACGAAATCGTCCCAGCGCATGGACGCGGTATCGCGGTCGAAGTGCAGGAAGATGATGTCGTCTATTCCGAACATGCGGTGGATGAGCCCCGCCCTGTCCTCCGGGGAGTTTATCAGAGGTATGCCCCTGCCCGTGACGAAGCTGCGCGGGTGCGTGTCAAACGTTATGACGCTCGGCACGAGACCGGCGTCCGCGGCCGTCTCGAGCGTCCTTCTCAGCAGCGCGGAATGCCCTATATGCACCCCGTCAAAAAACCCGAGCGCTATAACTCTCTTTTTTTCTGTCATTTTACCTGCGCCTCAAAAAAATTCTTCACTATATACATCCGTTCGCCTGCGGCCTCGCCCACCATGAGGAACTCGCCGCTCTCTCCGTATACCCTGTACCGCCCGTCCGCCGTACCGGGGCAGAAAAACGCCGCGCCGGACCGGCACCTGTGCTCGCGCTCCGCGTCCGCCGTAAAGGCCGGCAGATCGTTGAACAGCGCGTCCACGGGCAGCAGCAGATCGCCTAGCCCGCCTTGCTCCGCCGCGTCGATTATTACGTCGAGCTCGTGGGCGGCCAGAATGCCGAACGCCCCGACGCGCGTCCTGCGCAGCGATGCCATCGCGCCGCCGCAGCCGAGATACGCCCCGATATCCGCGCAGAGCGTCCTGACGTACGTGCCCTTCGAGCACACGACGCGCAGATAGTAGTCGCCGTTTACGCTGCCCGCCAGCTCCAGAGAGCGTATCGTGATATTCCTCGGCTCACGTGGAATCTCCACGCCCTGACGCGCCAGTTGGTAGAGCCGCTTCCCGTCCACCTTTACGGCGGAGTACATCGGCGGTATCTGCGTCTGCTCGCCCGTGAAGCGCGCGAGCGCCTCGCGCACCTCGTCCTCGCCGACGGAAACCTCGCGGCTCGTGAGCAGGCTTCCGGTGACGTCCTGCGTGTCAGTCGTGATGCCGAGCCGCAGTCCAGCGACGTATTCCTTGTCCGCGGACGACGAGAGTTCCACGGCCCGCGTCGCACGCCCGACAAAGACGGGGAGTATGCCCGTCGCCATCGGGTCGAGCGTGCCGCCGTGGCCTACGCGCCTCTCGCCCAGCACGCCCCGCAGCTTTGCCACGACGTCGTGCGACGTCCAGCCCTCCGGCTTGTCAACGATAATGACTCCGGTCATGGCATCACTTCTCGCCGAGTATCCCGCCCAGCGCGTCAAGCAGGCCGGCCTTGATGTCCGGCACTGAGCGGTTTGCGGTGAAGCCGGCAGCCATGGCGTGCCCGCCGCCGCCGAAACGCGCGCACAGCGCGTTTGAATCGACGTCGGGGCCCGACCGCACGGAGACCTTGCAGTCGTTAGGCTCCGAGAGCTCGCGCACGGTTATACCGACCCGGACGCCCTCTATGGAGCCGGGCAAGGACGCTATGTCGTCGAGGTCGTCCTCCGCGGCGCCGGCGCGGGCGAGCATATCGCGCGTGACGGAAGCGATAGCCGCCATGCCGCCGAAGTGGAATTCCAGCCCGGAAAATACCAGACCCTCCAGCAGCGCGCGCGCCCTCGTCTTCTCGCGGAACAGGCGCCTGTTTATGAGCCCTATCGGCGCGCCGGCGCGAGCCAGCTCGGACGCCGCGTACAGCGTATCGGCCGTCGTGTTGCCGAACGCGAAGCAGCCCGTGTCCGTCGACACCGCGACGTACAGCGCCGCGGCAGCCGCGTCGTCAAGCGCGCCCGGCCACCGCGACAGGAGCTCTAATATCATCTCGCCGCACGACGCGCGCGAGCCGTCTATGCACGACGATTCGGCGTAGCCCGTATTCGACGGGTGGTGGTCTATGCACAGGCTCACGCGTTCGGCGAGGCCGCCGGCGTTCACCTGAAGCATCCCGACGGACGCCGTGTCCACAGTTATGATATGCTCCGGCGAAAAGTCCTCCGGCGCCAAATATTCCTCCACATAGGGCAGATAACGCGCCGTTGTCTCCGGGTTATGCAGCACATACGCGGTTTTGCCCTGACTTCGCAGGCCGCGCGCCAGCCCCGCGGCGGAGCCTATCGTGTCGCCGTCCGGGCGCCTGTGCGTCAGTATCAGGTAGCGGTCCCGCGCGTTCAGCCAGTCTGCCGTTTTATCTATGTTCATGTTATATCCTTTAATATCTTATTGATACGCGCGCCGTGCTCGATCGAGCCGTCCAGTATGAACGTGAGCTCCGGCGCGCGCCTTAACGTGAGCGAGCGCCCGAGTTCGCGGCGAAGATAGCCGGAGGCCGATTTCAGCCCTTTTTGAAGCTCCGCGTCGGAGCCGTGCCCCAGCGCGCTGACATAGACCTTGCAGTGGCTAAGGTCGCCCGCGGTGTCCACGGCGGTTATGCTGACCATGCCGCGGTTCACACGCGGATCCTTTATGCCCGCAAGCAGCGCGGACAGCGTGCGCTGTATATCCTCATTTACTCTGGGAAGCCTGTTAGACGGCACATCGCTCACCCCTCTCAGTCGATGACGCGCTCCATGACGTACGCCTCAAAGACGTCCCCCTCGAGTACCTCGTTGTATTTTTCGATGGTGATGCCGCACTCGTAGTTGAAGGCGACCTCCCGGACGTCGTCCTTGAAGCGGCGCAGGGACGCGAGTACGCCGTCGTGCAGCACCTCGCCGCCGCGCGTCACGCGTATTTGGCAATTTCTTACAATTTTTCCATCTAGCACAAAGCACCCGCACACGGTGCCGAGCCGCGAGACCTTGTAGAGCTGCCGCACCTCGGCGTGCCCTATGACGACCTCCTTGAACTTTGGAGCGAGCATTCCGCGGATCGCGGCCTCTATCTCGTTTATACAGTCGTATATGACCTGATACAGCCTTATATCGACGCCGGAGCGCTGAGCGCTGTCGCGCGCGGCGTTATCGACGCGGATGTTGAAGCCGACGACGATGGCGCCGCTCGTGGCGGCGAGCATAACGTCCGATTCGTTCACGGCGCCTACGGCGGAGTGTATGACGCGCACCCTGACCTCCTCGCCGGTGAGCTTTTCGAGCGAAGCCCTGATGGCCTCTGCGGAGCCCTGCGCGTCCGCCTTTACGATTATATTGAGATCCTTTATCTCGCCCTGCTTTATGCGCGAGAACAGATCCTCCAACGTGACCTTTATCTCGGGCGCGGGCGCGCCGCGTTTTTTCTCGTCGCGCCGCTGTCCGGCGAGCTCCCGCGCCATGCGTTCGTCGGTAACGGCGTTGAACGTCTCGCCGGCGTCCGGGACCTCGGACATGCCGGCGATCTCGACGGGCACAGACGGGCCCGCGGCCGTCACGCGCTCCCCCTTGTCGTTTATCATCATCCGCACGTGCCCCACGGCCGCGCCGGCGATTATGATGTCGCCCGAATTGAGCGTACCGTTTTGTACGAGCACCGTCATGACGGGGCCGCGTCCCCTGTCGAGGCGCGCCTCTATGACGGCGCCGCGCGCCGCCCTGTTTGGGTTCGCGCGCAGCTCCGACATCTCCGCCGTCAGCACGATCATCGACAGCAGATTGTCTATGCCCTCGCCGGTCTTGGCGGAGATCGGGCAGACGATGGTGTCGCCGCCCCACTCCTCGGACACTAGGCCGTGCTCCGTGAGCTGCTGTTTTATCTTGTCGGGGTTCGCCCCCTGTACGTCCATCTTGTTTATCGCTACTATAATGGGTATACCGGCCGCCTTCGCGTGATTTATCGACTCCACCGTCTGCGGCATTATGCCGTCGTCCGCGGCAATGATGAGTATCGCTATGTCCGTCACGCTCGCGCCGCGCGCGCGCATCGCCGTGAACGCCTCGTGGCCGGGCGTATCGAGGAACGTGACGTGGCTGCCGTTTACGTTAACGCTGTAGGCGCCGATGTGCTGCGTTATGCCGCCCGCCTCTCCCGACACGACGTTCGCCGCGCGGATCCTGTCCAGAAGCGACGTCTTGCCGTGGTCGACGTGTCCCATGACTACTACGACGGGCGCGCGCGGTATAAGCTCGTCGGGCGTGTCCGCCCGGTCGTCGATGAGGCGGTCCTCTATGGTCACCACGATCTCGCGCTCGACCTTGCAGCCCATCTCTATGGCGACGAGCGCGGCCGTATCGTAGTCGATAATATCGGACACCGACGCCATAACGCCCATCCTGACGAGCTGCCTGACGACTTCCGCGCCCGTCTTTTTCATGCGCAGGGCGAGTTCGCCCACGCTGATCTCGTCCGGTATCTGTATCTTGAGAGGCGCGCGCTTGGCTATCTCGAACTGCAAGCGCTGCATCCTGTCGCGCTCCTCCTGCCGCCGCTTCGCGCCGGACGCTATGGATGGCGTGCGCTGCTGGGATTTTTTGGTAAATTTCTCCTTACCGCGCTTCATGTTCTCGGCGCGCTGCGGGACAAGCCTGTCGAGCCGGTCGTCGTATTTTTCGATGTTGATAGTGGCGCCCGACGTGTCCACGACGCGCTTTTGCGGCGTGGGGCGCGGCACGAACGGTTTATCCGGCTTGCGCTCCGCGGCCGCGGCCGGCGCGGCTTCGGAGGCGGGCTTCTGCCCCTGCGGCGCGCGCGAATCCTGCTTCGGCTTCTTGCCGCCGCTCTTGGGGCCCGCCGCGATGCCGGACGGGGGCGACGCCACGGCGTAGATCTCCTCGATGTTGTCGATCTGATTGCCGGACGTCAGGCATTCGAAGATTATGTCAAGCTCCTCGACCGTGAGCGCCTGCATATGGTTTTTCGGCGTTGTGGCGTGCTGCGTCAGTATCTCTGTAACGGTCTTGCTGTTGAGCTTGAAATCCCTCGCTACCTCATGCACTCTGTATTTGAACATGGTATTCATTGTGCTCTCCCCCTTTCTCCGCTCGTCGGCGCCGCGCGCCGTGCGCTGTGCTCCGCCGTATTTTCCTTCGCGTCCGGCGGTTCCGCGGGACCGTCAGGCGCGAGCAGTGACACTAATTTGGCCGCGAGCCCGGCATCGTTTACAGCGATCATCCCCGGCGAGCCCTTGCCTAGCGCCGCTCCGAGCTCCGCCTTTGTGAAGCGAAGCTCTACGCGGCTCGCGCCCGACTCCGCCGCCAGACGTTCCGCCCGCCGCTTCGAGCGGTCGGAGGCGTCGGACGCCGAGAGGATGACCCTCGCCTTTTTATCCCGCGCGGCAACGGAGACGAGCTCCCCGCCCTCCGCAAGCAGGCCGGCTTTTTTCGCAATGCCGAGCAGCGCCAAATTATTATCCATCCGATTCCTCCAACTGCCCGGCGAGACCCGCGTAGATCTCTTCCGGTATTTCGGTTCCAAGCGCTCTGGACAGCGCCTTCGACTTGACGGCTCGCTTGAGACAGGCCGCGCTTCGGCACAGATACGCGCCGCGTCCGGGGCTCTTGCCGTTGAGGTCGAGACCTACGGCGCCCTCCGGAGAGCGCACGACGCGGATCAGCTCACGCTTCGGCCGCATTTCCCGGCAGCCGAGACACAATCTCAAGGGCGTCTTTTTCTGCATACGGGACTATTCCTCCTCGGGCTCCGGCACGCCGACCGAGTCGCCGTCCGAGCCGTCGTCCGGCTCAAAGCCCATCATCCTCATATATTCCGCCTCCGGATCCTCGTCCGGCTCCTGGTTCAACTCCGATTTTATGTCTATCCTGCACCCCGTCAGGCGAGCCGCCAGACGGACGTTCTGCCCCTCCTTGCCTATGGCGAGCGAAAGCTGGTTGTCTGGCACGGTGACGCGGCACGATTTGCCGTCCGGGAGCACCCTGACGCCGATGACGTTGGCGGGGGCGAGCGCCGCGGACACGTATTCAGTAATGTCGTCGCTGTAGCCTATTACGTCTATCTTCTCGCCGCGCAGTTCCTTGATTATGGCGTTTACCCTGTCGCCCTTTTGACCGATGCACGCGCCTATCGCCTCGACGTTCGGGTCGTTTGACATGACGGCGATCTTCGTGCGGTTGCCCGGCTCGCGCGCTATGCTGCGTATCTCCACGGTGCCGTCGTATATCTCCGGGGACTCCATCTCAAACAGCCGCCTTACAAGGCCAGGATGCGTCCGGGATATAAGTATTCTCGGGCCGCGCGTCATCTTTTTTACCTCGACGATATAGACCTTCAGCCTGTCGCCGTCGACGACCAGCTCGCCGGGTATGCGCTCGCTCGGCAGCAGGAGGGCGTCCATCGTCTCGGCGTTTGAGGTGAGCTGCACCGTGACGTTGTCCGTCCGGGCGTCCACTCTGGTGACTATGCCGGTCATGATCTCGCGCTCCTTGGACGCGAACTCCCCGAAGATGATATTCCGCTCCGCCTCGCGTATGCCCTGAATTATCACCTGCTTCGCCGCCTGCGCCGCGATACGGCCGAATTTTGCCGTATCGACCGGCACGTTTATCACGTCGCCCGGTTCCGCGCCCGCGTTTATCTCCTTGGCGCGCTCAAGCGAGAGCTCCGTGCCGGGATCCGTCACGAAGTCTACGGCGGTCTTCTGCATGAACATATCGATCCTGCCGCGCTCCATGTCGCAGATCACGCGCGCGTTATCCCCCGCTTCCGGATAGTCCTTTCGCAGGGCGGCGAGAAGCGCCTGCTCGATCTTTTCGGCCATGAACGCCTGCGGTATGCCTTTTTCCCGTTCTATATCCGCCAGAGCCGCAAAAAAATCCGCGTTCATCCTCCGCCCTCCAAAGCGCCGTACGCCGTCTCAGCCGATCCGAAGCCGCACATTTGCAATCCCATCCTTTTCAAATTTCAGTATTTCCCCCTCGATATCGATTTCAATATCCCCGCTGCTGCTGTCGCTGCCGCGCAGATATCCGATAAACTCTTTTTTCCCGTCCCTCGCCTTGTACAGGCGCACCTCGATGAGGCTGCCCCTGAACCGCTCGAAGTCAGACGGGCGCCGCAGTGGGCGCTCCGCCCCGGCCGACGAAACCTCGAATATATAGCTGTCCGGTATGAGGTCCTCGTCTTCGTCGAGAATGGGGTCGAGCTCACGGCTGACCGCCTCGCAGTGCTCGATAGACACGCCGTCCGGCCTGTCTATGAATACGCGGAGATACCGCGTGCCCGCCTCCTTTACATACTCGACGTCCCACAGCTCGCACCCGTGCTTTTCACAGACGGGCGCCGCCAGCCCGGCGACGGCCTTCGCGATTTTGTTCACCGGCAAATCACCCCGTTACATTTGATCGTGATAGAATCTGCAAGAAAAAGAGTGGGGGTGATCCCACTCTGAGACTGCCGGACAGGATCTCCGCTGACACGATCCGCCGCCAATAATCGCTCCAAGCGCCCCCGCGTGCGCGCAGGACAAGCCCGTACCGATCCTCATTGCCGCGCGCCGCACAGGACAAAACGCCCCGCCCGCATCCGCGCGAACCCCGCAAGACAGCTCCCGCCGCCCAACGATTTATTTAACTGTATCACACTTTTGACACAATTGCAAGCGTTTTCGCGAAAATTTTCCCGAAAAATTTCAAATAATTATATAGTTGCGACACACGGCAAAACGGGATATAATAATAACAACGCAACGAGAGGAGAGGGTAAACGGTGGCAACGGTATTTGATGTGGCGAAGTATATACTGAACAAGCTTGGTGAAATGGACACGTGGAAGCTCCAAAAACTTGTGTACTATTGCCAAGCGTGGTCCGCCGCGTGGGAGGATAGGGGTATATTCGATTCCCGCATTGAGGCGTGGGCGAACGGTCCTGTATGTCCGGAGCTGTTCAAGCAGCATCAGGGCACATACAGAACATCACCGGACGCATTCTACCCCCGGTACAAATTCGCGCCGGACTCGCTGTCCCCGGACGATGTCGACACGATCGAGGCGGTAATTAAAAGCTACGGCGACAAACCCGGTTATTGGCTGCGTGCTCTGACGCACATGGAGGACCCGTGGAGAAAGGCGCGCGGCGACATTCCCGAGATGGAACCTTGTACAAATGAAATAACGCTCGAATCAATGGCTGAATATTATGGCTCGCTCTAAACACACGAAGTCTAACCCTGTCGAAAGCCCTAAGACTGCGCTTTATCTCAACAAGGAGCCGTTGTCGGGCTACTACCCGCTTCACCCCGTTTTTTGTTTTGCACGTTTCGACCCGGAAGCTCCGTGCGAGCATAGCGAAGAAATAAGCGCGTCGGTCAGTAAAGTGCTTTCGCATTTGAAGAACAGAGAATTATCTACTTGGGGAGATATTATAGGGCAGAGCGGCGGCAGGCGGCAGGGCACCAACAACCATTATGTATCAATTTCAGAACTGCCTCGAAGAGTACAAAAGCGCGCAGACGCAATAAGGCTGGAGGAATCCGAGCTTTTTAGTATGCGCCTTGAGGGTGAGGTCAGGTTGTGGGGGATCATATCCTCCAGCGGAAAATTTTATGTTATTTGGTATGACCCGGAGCACGAGATCTACCCTGTCAGCAAGCGGCATACATAGCGAGAGAGAAGGCGGGCACCAAAAAACAGGCAATTTCGTGACCGGGGTTTACAGGGCGCGTATAGGGCGCGACCAAACCGTGCCGGCGAAATCATCCGGTGCGGACAAAGATGTTGAAAACATAAGGGGATGGTCGCATTAAATTCAGGGAAATAGAAAAAATAATACTGAGTGATGGATGGACATTCACGCACGCAAAAGGGTCGCATTACCAATATATTCATCCAACAAAGCAAGGAAAAGTGACCATTCCATATCATACCGGCGAAATTGCTCTGATAATTATTAAATCTATCCTGAAACAGGCAGGATTGTAGGAGGTTTTAGTGTGAGAATAGTTTATCCGGCGTGTTTTTATGCTGATCCCGAGACGGGAGCATATGCGGTAGAGGTACCGGATTTACCCGGTTGCGCCACGGGAGCAAACAATCTTCCGGATGCCATATTTATGGGAATAGACGCCGCGTCCGGTTGGGTGCTCACCGAGCTTGAAGAGGGACGGTCTGCTCCTCCCGCCAGCGCACTTGGCGATATACGACCCGACGCGGGAGGCTTTGTGAACTTATTGGCGCTGGACATAGACGCATACGCGGCAAAATACGGGCGTGAAGCGCAAGCGCTTGTCGAGGCGATATAGGCGGTGTCGGGTTGGACGGGCTGAACGAATCATTATATGCGACAGATGAAATTGCCCGGACGCTCCGCATAGAAGAGGCGGCAATCAAAGACCTTGATTTTGAGATCGGCGTTGTTATCGGACGAAACGGCGAAGTGATACGGCGAATTAGCGGTGGGGCACATTCGGTCGACGGATCCTCCGGCGCAATCGCGGGAAACATATTCACGCACAATCATCCGGGCGGCATTTGCGCGTTTTCTAAAGATGATATGGT
>JAISBX010000007.1 GCA_031265965.1 Oscillospiraceae bacterium
TACGCCCACCACCCGAACGAGCTCCGCGCAGTGCTCGACGCGGTGGAGCAGCTCGGCTACAAACGCGTGATATTGGCGTTCCAGCCGCACACGTTCACGCGCACAAAGGCGCTGTTCGACGATTTTGTGGCGCAATTGAGCCGAGCTGACGTGCTGTTTCTGGCCGAGATATACGCGGCGCGAGAGAAAAACACCGTTGGGATATCCTCAAAGGATCTCGCCGCCAAAATACCCGGCGCCGTGTTCTGCCCCGACTTGGACGCGTTGCGCGAGCGCGCCGCCGCCGCCGCGTCGCCGGGCGACGTGATACTGACAGTAGGCGCCGGCGATATATATAAAGTGGGGGAGGGGTTGACGGGTAACGAAACGGCATTTTCCGGTTAATCCTTTCGCGGATGAATCTATTATATCACTATATTTATCAGACACAATACACTAAATTAAGCGGAAATTTTTTGCGCAATTGAAATTTACTATTGACAACGCTTTTTTCGTTTAGTATAATGGCGGAGCGCTTCGTTTCAGGGGAGCATAGCTCAGCCGGGAGAGCACATGCCTTACAAGCATGGGGTCACAGGTTCAAGTCCTGTTGTTCCCACCATTTCGGCTTAAGCCGGAAGCGATACTTGGCGCAGTCCGCGGCGATATGGCCCAGTAGTTCAGTTGGTTAGAACGCCAGCCTGTCACGCTGGAGGTCGACGGTTCGAGCCCGTTCTGGGTCGCCATTATTCCAACAAGCCGCGCCGGTGCGGCAGCGAGCTCCGGCGCGCGGTGTCAAAGACAATACGCCTCTGTAGCTCAGTCGGTAGAGCAGAGGACTGAAAATCCTCGTGTCGTTGGTTCGATTCCGACCGGAGGCACCAATTTCCGCGCGCCGCGCGACGTTTTCCCGAGACGATCCCGAAAATATCGTGCATCTTCACAACTGCGGCTCAGGCGCTTTGTATTGATGTGCTTTTTGAGGTATTTGTGTTCGCTTACTCGATATCCGGGGGCCCACTCGCGGCTTTGCGGGCGTATGCCCCGCAGCTTTCGCGCGGTTCATCACTATTGTTTGAAAAGGAGTATATATCAACTAATGTCAGTAAAATTAAAAATCATCTCTCTCGGCGGCCTTAACGAGGTCGGCAAGAACCTCACCGTGTACGAGTATGGCGCCGACATCATAATAGTCGACTGCGGGCTCGGCTTCCCTGACGACGATATGTACGGCGTGGACATCGTGATACCCGACGTCTCGTATCTCGTCAAGAACCAGTCACGCATACGCGGCATCATACTCACGCACGGACACGAGGACCACATCGGGGCGATACCGTACGTCCTGCGCGAAATTTCCGCGCCCATATACGCCACCCCGCTGACCGCCGGCCTCATACAGCTCAAGCTCAACGAACACAGGCTTGCGTCCAAAACCAAAATGGAGGTCGTCCACGCCGGGGATACAATAAAGCTGGGCTGCTTCCGCATAGAGCTTATCCACATAAATCACAGCATACCCGACGCCGTGTCGCTTGCTATAAAGACGCCCGTGGGCATGATCATCCACACGGGTGACTTCAAGGTCGACACGACGCCGATACACGGAGAAATGATAGATCTCGCGCGCTTCGGGGAACTCGGCAAGCGCGGCGTGCTCGCGCTGCTGTCAGACTCTACGAATGTGGAGAAGCACGGCTACTCGACGTCCGAGCGCAAGGTCGGCGAGCGGTTTGACGACCTGTTCAGAGGCTGCACCCAGCGCATTCTCGTGACCACGTTCGCCTCGAACGTACACCGCATACAGCAGGTCATAAACCACGCGGTCAAGTACAAGCGCCGCGTCGCCGTCACCGGGCGGAGCATGGAAAACATCATGAAGGTATCGACTGAGTTAGGGTGTATGAACATACCCGACGGGACGCTCATCGACCTGCACCAGATCAAAAATCTCCCGCCCGAGAAGGTCGTCATAATCACGACCGGCAGTCAGGGCGAGGAGATGAGCGCGCTGCACCGCATCGCGTTTTCCGATCACCGCCAAGTAGAGATAAAGCCGGGCGACAGGATACTCATATCCGCGTCCGCCGTGCCCGGCAACGAAAAGACCATCAGCCGCGTCATCGACGAGCTGTTCAGACGCGGCGCGGAGGTGATATACGACAAGTATTCCGATCTGCACGTCTCCGGGCATGCGTATCAGGAAGAGCTCAAAATGATGATAGCGCTTACGAAGCCCAAGTTCTTTGTTCCCGTGCACGGAGAACACCGCCACCTGTGCACACACGCGAAAATAGCGCAGCAGATGGGCATCGTGCCCGGCAATATACTCATCAGCGACATAGGCGTTGTGATAGAGCTGTCGGAAGACTCCATAGCGCGCAACGGCACGGTGCCCTCCGGACGCGTACTCGTGGACGGAAGCGCGGGCGAGATTGGCTCCGTGGTGCTGCGAGACAGAAAGCACCTCGCGCAGGACGGGATGCTCATCGTTATTGTAAACCTCTCCAGCGAGGACGGCGGCATCATATCAGGCCCCGATCTCGTCACGCGCGGCTTCATATATGTAAAGGAATCCGAGGAGCTCATGCAGGATCTTAAGGACGTCGTGCTCACCACGCTGTCCAGCTACTCCAACAGCAAGGGCAAAGATCTGGCGGCGCTCAAGAATTCCATAAAAATGGGGCTGTCGAGCTATCTGTTCAAAAAGACAAAGCGCAACCCAATGATACTGCCCGTCATCTCGGAGATATGAACATCCAGATATTCGGCAAATCAAAATGCTTTGACACAAAGAAGGCAGAGCGCTACTTCAAGGAGAGGCGCATCAAGTACCAGAGCATCGACCTGCTGCGGTACGGTATGAGCCGCGGCGAGTTTGGCAGCGTCAAAGCGGCCGTCGGGCTCGACGCGATGACAGACGCCGACGCGCGCGGGTACGAGTTGCTCAAATACCTCGCGTACGAGAGCGCCCGCGAGGAAAAGCTGATGGAGGATCCGTCGCTGATCAAGACGCCAATCGTCCGAAACGGCAGACAGGCGACTGTCGGATACCGTCCGGACGTGTGGGCCGGCTGGAAATAAATAGAGGGGCAGCCACAGGGGCTGCCCCTCGCGTATTTGTCCTGTCCGCTACGGAAGGTAGTCCGCGGGGTTTACCGACTTGCCGTCCTTTGTCATAGCAAGGTGCAGGTGCGTCGGCTCTCCCGATTCTCCGAGCGCGGTGTCGCCCAGCGCGCCTATTACCGCGCCCATCGTTATCTTATCGCCCTTTTGTACCACCGGCGTCGCGGCGAGGTTTGAATAGCTGCTCGTTATCCCCTTGCCGTGGTCGATGACTACGGTGGTCCCGAGCAGATCGTCAACAAGGATGTCGGACACCTCGCCGTCGGCGGCGGACACCACCTTTACTCCCAAGCCCCCGGCTATGTCGATGCCGTCGTGTACGCGCCAGTCGCCCATAGTCCTGTTGTACAGGAGCTCGTCAATGGAGTACGGAAATATAATATCGCCCGGAATAGGCCAGACGAACGTCATCGGTTCCGCAGGCGCGGCCACCGACATGTCCCCGCCGTCCTGTCCGTCCTCCGCGGTCTCCGCGGCCTCCGCGCTCTGCTGCGCGGGCGCCGGCTCCTGCGCCAGCTCCGGAGCTGCCGCCGCGGGCTGCCGCTCCTCGTCCCCGCCCGTCTTCGTCCCGGACTGTGCCGGCGGAGACGGGGACACGTTTTGAGCGGGGCCGTACGCGGGCGGCTGCGGAACGCCCGGCGTCTCATACGACACGTCCTCAAGTCCGTCCGATGTATCCGCCCTGTCCCCGTTTATGAGCATATATGCCGAGAGTCCGATCGTCGCGAAGCACACGAATAGTATCACATAGAACCCCTTGCCGGAGACAAAGCTTCCCAGCCGCTGAAAAAAAGTCTTCTTGCCGTCCATATGCGGACCTCCTGTCGATCGGGCGAAAACACGCGCTCCGCCCTGTTTTGGAGCTTATACCAGCTTGTACCAAACATTATTGACAGGAAAACGGGAATATATACATAACAAACTATTTCAAAATCAAAATTACTGTTCACACCCGACCGCAAGATAACTCTCATCGAAAATATCTCCGCGCACAATGTAGCAATCGCTGAAGTGCCCCTCGTTCGCAACGATATAATCGCCATCCGTGCCTTTGAAATATTTTTCCGTGTCCCAATCGGTGAAAACCTTGGTATCTCTTTGTATCCGTGCGGCTCGCACAAATTTTGTATCCTTGGGCAGGCAGATTTTTGAAAATGGCAGTATCTCCCGCCGTTCTCCGTCTGCGCGACTCAAAATGGCGGGCGGATACTCCTCATTTTTGATATACGGCTCGTCCAAAACCGTGTAGCTTCGCTCAAACGTCTCCTGCGATACGGGATACACCTCGCCACGGATCCCGATCATCAGGTAGATAGCTTCATCCGACGTCGTGTCCACATCGCCCTCCAATGTGCGGACAGTAATCTTTGTTCCGGCCGGAAAAACATCCGTGCTTCTGGCAAATCCGACAGGCTGGGGCAGTTTTTTATAGAGCGGCATCGCGCCAAAATCCAGAACATTATTTCCGGCGTAAATCAGATCATAGGTATCAATGTACGCGCGGATACGGTTTTTTAGGTATTCCTTTGGTTCTGTGTTGCCGGAAATCTCAGCAATCGCCTTATAACTAATAAATCCGCCCGCCTTTTCGATGCTGCCGCCGCCGCTGCCCGCGCCCCGGCAGAGGAACTCGGCGATCTCGTTCGCCATGATCTCACGTGCGCTTGAGCGAATGGACAGCTTGATCCCGTGCGGTTGCTCACAGCAAACCACGCAGCAATCCATATGGACGACCTGCTGGGCGATATCGCTGGTAAAGCCGAGAAGATTAGCATCGCAGGGCTCGGCGCAAAAAAAGCCGATGCAGCCGATCATTTTGCGATTTTGCAGCGTTCCGCCGATGACGTCCAATTCCTCGGCGGTGATGGCGGAATTCTTAAGCTTGCGCAGGATCGCCGCGTCGGCATCTAATTCCGCCAAGTCGCGGTCAAGCGGGTGACGCAGCTCCGACAGACCGTTTGTATCGGTAAACAGGCCGTAATAGAGCGCGTTTTGGACGCGCCTGTCTATCGGGAAACCCTCGCGTTTCAGCATATCCCACACCAGTGTGGAGCAGCTCGCCAGATGAGGGCGGATGACGGTGTTTTCGTTTTCCGCAATCTCCGGGCGGTGATGGTCGATCACGAATACGGCGGCGCCGTTCGGCAACGTGAAATTCTTGACATTGCCCGCCCCGCGCTGACAGTCAACAGTGATAAGCAGCTCGGCGTTGGGCGGCAGCGCGTCAATATGTGAAATCTCAATGCGCAGCAGCTCCAGCATCATAATGAGACTGGGTTTTTGGATTTTAGCCGGTCCGCCGTAGCAAAGGAGCGCATCCGCCCCCGCCGCGTGAAAAAAGCATTGCAGCGCGAAACCGGACGCGATAGCGTCCGCGTCGGGGACGTCGTGGCACTGGATGATTATGTTCCGGTATTTCGTAAGGTCACGGAGCGGCATATTAGAACCACCTGCTTTCTGTTCGACTGTGAACAATACCTTGCCTTTTTCGCGTCCACTGAGAAAAATTCTTTAGTTTATAATAACACAAAATAAAGTGAAGTCAAGGGAATGTTGGCCCCCGACGCACGTGTGCCAGCGTTGCAACTTTGGTGGTTATGGAATATAATAAACGCGTAAATCTGAATAATATCCGGAGGTCGAAGGCAAAATGTCACTTGATATCAAATACTATTTCGGACGGCGCGAGCGGTTCCCCATACGCGGCTTCCTCGACGGGCTCACGTATACGTATGAGATACTCGAAAAGGCGGAAACGGAGCTGGACGGCGTGCTCGCGGCCGGCGGCGTCTCGGGGAATTTCGGGGAGATGAAAAGCGGCGACATCCATCTGTACGGGAGCTGCCACATCGGCGTGGGCACCGTGGTATACAACGGCGTCACAGTTATCGGGCCGGTGTACATAGGCGACAACTGCGAGATAATGCCGGGCGCGGTGATACGTCCGTACAGCATTATAGGCGACGGGTGCAGCGTCGGGCACGGCAGCGAGCTGAAGCGCGCGGT
>JAISBX010000010.1 GCA_031265965.1 Oscillospiraceae bacterium
GCCGGCATGGCCATCAACCTGTATATGGCCGTCCGCGACGGGCACGCGCTCGACGGGATACTCGACAACGTGCCTTGGTGGATAACTTTCGCGGGCGTCGCGGTGCTCGCGCTCGGCAAGATGGGCAAGCTCGGCGAAAGCTTCGCGGGCGCGCTGGCGTTCGTGCCGATGATCATCGGCTGCGTTCTGGTCGCCGCGACGCAGGGGCGGAGCAAGCCGACTGTCGGCGGGAAAATCGTCAGCGGGCTGGGCAGTTTGTACAACATCACGGCGTATTTCTCGGATGTGCTCAGCTACGCGCGCGTCATGGCGCTCATGCTCGCGGGCGGCGTCATCGCGAATGTGTTCAACATGATAGGCGCCATGACGGGCCCTATATTTTTCTGGCCGATATTCCTCATAGGCCACGCGCTGAACATCGCGCTGAATCTGCTGGGCAACTACGTCCACGATCTGCGCCTGCAATGCCTCGAATACTTCGGGAAATTCTACAAGGACGGCGGCAAGGCGTTCCGCCCGCTTGAGGTCAAATCGAAATACTACAACGTCGTCAAGTGATCAACGGGGGGACCTACCCCGCTTGAGATATATAATAAATTTATTTGGAGGTTATCACAATGAATTTTACCACAACGGAATCCCTATTCAGCGTTTTTCTCGATTCGAGCATCGGCGGTTGGGCGCTTGTCGTCCTCGGCGCGGGGCTCTCGGCCGTTCTCTCTTGTATCGGCTCCGCGAAGGGCACAGGCATGGTCGGCGAGGCGGCCGCGGGGCTTCTCTCGGAGGATCCCTCAAAGTCCGGTCCGTGTATGGCGCTCCAGATCATCCCGGGCACGCAGGGCATATACGGCTTCGTTATCGGCGTGCTCACGCTGATGTTCTCCGGCGCGCTCGGCGGCGGAGCTGACATTGCGGACATGACTGTAATGAAAGGCCTGCAATACCTCTTCGCCTGCCTTCCGATGGCGTTCGGCGGCTATTTCTCCGCGATCGCGCAGGCGCGCGTGGCCGTCAGTTCTGTCGGCCTTCTCGCGAAAAAACCGAACGATTGGTCAAAGGGCATGATCCTCTGCGTCGTCGTCGAGTTCTACGCCATACTGTCGCTGCTCAGCTCGATACTGATGCTCATCCGTCTCGGTAAGTAATGGACGGGATATCAAAGATCATCGACCGCATTGCCTCGGACGCCGAGGCGGAGTGCGCCGAGATAGCGGCGGAGGCCGAACGGAGCTGCGCCGAGATCAAGGCGGAGTATTCAAAGGCGGAGCAGGACGCGTACTGGAAAATAGTCAACGCCGGCGCGCGCGAGGCGGAGCAGCGTATCGAACGTCTCGGAAGCGTGGCGCAGCTCGAGGCGAAAAAGCAGATTTTAGCGGCAAAGCAGGAGCTTGTGGCGCGCGCTTTCGAGATGGCCGCCCAGAGGCTCGCTGAGCTGCCAAACGACAAATACGTCGAGGTATTTTCTGAGCTCGCCGCGGAGGCGTCCAGCGGCGGCGCAGGGCAGCTCATATTCTCCGCGACCGACGCGAAACGCGTCGGGAAGCGCGTGTGCGATGAAGCAAACGCCGCGCTCGCGGCTTCCGGAAAGAAAGTGAAGCTCACACTGTCGTCCGAGACGCGGAACATTCGTGGCGGCTTCATATTTACGAGCGGCGACGTGGAGTGCAACTGCTCGACGGACGCGCTGATCGGGCAGTACCGCGACAAGCTCTCGGCGGAGGTCGTCGCGGCGTTATTTGAGTGAGACTAGCAATGATACTAGGGGGGAAGGGCTTGACGAGGATAAACCCTGCGGATTTTCTGTATGTGTCAGCCGTGTTGCGCTCACGCGAGACGAAGCTGCTCTCCGGCGACCGCATAAACCAAATGCTCGACGCCGCCGGATATGACGACGCCGCTAAGCAGCTTGTCGACTGCGGCTACGCCGATATGTCGGGAATGAACATGTACAAGATAGAGGACGCGCTAAACGCGCGGCGCGAGGAGGCGTTCGCGGAGATAGCCGGAAGCGGAGAGAGCGCTGCGCGCATCGTGGACGTGTTCAGGCTGAAATACGATTACCACAATATAAAAGTGCTCGTGAAGTCAATGGGCGCGAACGTGGACGCCGCGCGGCTGCTCTCGCGGTCGGGCCGGGTGTCCGCAGAGGCCGTTACGGAGGCGTTTATAAGCGGGGAGCGCGGTTCGCTCCCGGCGCCTATGGCGGACATCATGGGCGACGCCGTGGGCATACTGTCGCGCACGGGCAATCCCCAGCTTGCCGACATGGCCGTGGATCGGGCGTATTTTTCAGAGCTTCTCTCTCTGGCGCGCGAAGCGGGCGGGGACTATATGGCGGGCTACGCGAGGATTTTGATAGACGGCGCGAATCTGCGCGTCTACACGCGGGTCGCGCGCACCGGGCGCGACGCCGGGTTTCTCGCGGAGGCGCTGCTCGACGGAGGGAACGTGCCCGCCGCCGATCTCACAAATCTTTTCCCGTCTACCGACGAGCTGCCGTCCGTGTTCAAGGAATCGCTCCTAAAGGCGGCCTCCGGATCCGCGCGCGACGCGGCGGCTGGCGGCGGACAGACGAAATTTGAGCTGGAGTGCGACAACGCCGCGATGCGCTACTTCGACGGCGAGCGGTACACGGCGTTCGGGCCGACGGTGGTCATTACGTATCTGGCGGAGCTGGAGTGGGAGATCACCGC
>JAISBX010000024.1 GCA_031265965.1 Oscillospiraceae bacterium
GAAGACGGCGTTATCGGGTATATCGCCGCCACGTCCGTAAAAGCGTACGCCACATGCGCCGCCGCCGTGTTCCCGTCCATAGTCTTAAGCTTCCGCCCCATAAAAAATTTCCCCCCTGAAAATAATTTTGAATTCTGAATTGTCGGCTCCGCCGACACCTAAGTTGTTAATTGTTAATTGCCAGTTGTCTCCTGTGGTATTCTATTATGCGGAAATTTGAGTATGCTTTTTCGGCGGCTCCTGTTAGGGTGTCCGTCAGGGCGCCGTCGCGCTGCCTGAAATAGTTTGTCGGGGTGTTTATGACGTCGGTGTGCGCCATGAGGGCGTTCGCCGCCTTCATGTATCTGTCGCCGCCCCACGAGCACAGCCCGAACAGTTTATTCATCAGGAAGCACGGCGAGAAGTCGCCGCCCTCTCCGGTGAAATCGTTGCCCAGGACGGATTTGGCGGCGTCGTTCGCCCATATGACGTACGGCGTCGTGTACCTGTTATAAAACCCGTCCTCAGTCTCCGTGTCGAGATCTATGCCCAGTTCCCCGTAGACGTACTCGTTGTTGCCCAGCCACGGCTTGTGGTCCCCGTACAGGAGTATTATTACGGGGTCGCCGCTGTCCCTGAAGCCGTCCACGAACGCGGATAGGCGCTGCGTGGTGTCATATACGCCCGCGAGATAGTTGTTGACTATATAGTAAGCGGGCTCCGAGAGATCGCCTCTTTCTATGTAAGCTCCGTCGGAGAGCTCCTCGTCGGAGTACGCGCTGTGGTTTTGGATGGATAGGTTGTGGCTGAAATACGGCTTGGTCCTGTCCCGTTCGCCGTACATCTGCGAGACCTTGTCGAAGAAATACGCGTCGGATTCGTCGCAGTCCTCAAAGCTGTCGATGAAGTAATAGTCGTCAAAGCCCAAATATTCGTGGACCTCCTCCCTCTCGTAAAACCAACTGTCCCCGGGGTGAAAGCCCTCCGTCGCGTAGCCCTGATCCTTGAGATAGCGCAGATATGTGTCGGTCGGCTCCGTGTAGAGCTCCATGCGCGTGTAGCCTGTGAGAAACAGCCGCTCCGTGTCGATGGTTCCGGCGGAGAAGACATTGTTGACGAGCTGGCCGTGTACCGCTTCGCGCTCGAGCGCGTGCAGATCCGCGTAAACGTCAGTCGTAAAACTGAGGGAGTCATACAGCGACAGGTCGCAGTACGCCTCCAGCATGACGCTGATCACGTCCACCTTTTTGCCGTCGGGTATGGCGTCGTAGCCGTACGCGCCGAGCAGCCAGTCCGCCGTCTGCGGAGTGTACCGCTCGGGCATCTTCGGGAATACGTCCTGCACGCTGTATATGAACGGATACACGAAGCCCCGGCTGATGAAATCGCGGGTGTACGGATCCTCCTTGGGCAGACTTTCGCCCTGCGTGTGTTTATACAGATCAATATCCGTGTACGCGCCCGTGTAGAGCGTGAACGACAGCGCCAGCAGTATTATTGAGCCGGCCAACCGCACGAACCAGGCGCCGGGCGGATCCTTCGCGAATTTGACGAGAGCTATGGCGCCGCCCGCGATGATCGCCGCCGCCAGAAGCAGCCGCCAGTCCATCTGGAGCGTGTACGTGCCGTTGAACGTCATGCCCGCCTCGCGCGCCAGAGTTATATCGGCGGCGACGAACGCGTCGCCCCGTATCTGCATCCTGAAAAAGTGGACGCACGCCAGCGTAGTTATGAGCAGCGATACCGGCAGGAACGCCAGCCACGCCCGCCCCGAGATAAAGTACGCGAGCAGCATGAGCACGACGGGCGGGAGCAAATTGAGCGCTATGAGCGTAAGTGACGAGAAATAAGAAAAAAACATCGGCAGCCCGTAGTCCGCCGTACCTATGAGCATTACGACGAGCCCTTCGGCGACGCCGAGCGAAATGAGCAGTATATATGCGGACGCCGCCGCCCGCGGCGCCGGGAGCCTTTCGCGCGTCGAGGCACGCGTCGCGCGACCCGTCCGGATCCTCTCTAAGTATATGGCCATGTCGGTCAATATTCGACTCTCTCGCATATATATCGCGCGAGCGAGTCAACGGGTACGCGCTCCTGTGACATGCTGTCGCGGTCGCGCACGGTCACGCGTCCGTCCGTCTGCGAGTCGAAGTCGTACGTCACGCAAAACGGCGTGCCTATCTCGTCCTGCCGCCTGTACCGCTTGCCTATGGAGCCCGCGTCGTCGAAGTCCGTCATAAACCGCGATACGAGGCCGTCGGCCACGGCGCGCGCCGGCTCCGACAGCTTCTTTGACAGCGGCAGCACGGCGCACTTGTACGGCGCGAGCGCCGGATGCAACCGCAATACTGTCCGCACGTCGTTCTTTTCGGCGTCCACCGTTTCCTCGTCGTAAGCGTCCACGAGGAACGCGAGCGTCATCCTGTCCGCCCCTAGGGACGGCTCTATCACATACGGCACAAAGCGCTCGCCCGTCTCTTGGTCGAAATACTCCATGCTCTCGCCGGACGTGGTCTGGTGCGCCGTGAGGTCGTAGTCCGTGCGGTCGGCGACGCCCCACAGCTCACCCCACCCGAACGGGAATAGGAACTCAAAGTCGGTCGTGGCGTTCGAGTAGTGCGACAGCTCTTCTTTTTCGTGGTCGCGCATCCGCAGGCTCGCGTCGCGTATGCCGAGATCGCGCAGCCAGTCGCGGCAGTAGGTGCGCCAGTAGTCGAACCACTCGAGGTCTGTGCCGGGCTTGCAGAAGAACTCAAGTTCCATCTGCTCGAACTCGCGCGTGCGGAATATGAAGTTGCCCGGCGTGATCTCGTTGCGGAACGTCTTGCCTATCTGGCACACGCCGAACGGCGTCTTGCGGCGCGTGACGCGCTGTATGTTCTTAAAGTTGACAAAAATGCCCTGCGCCGTCTCCGGGCGCAGATATATCTGGGCCGCGGAGTCGTCGGTGACGCCCTGATATGTCTTGAACATCAGATTGAATTTCCGCACGTCGGTGAAGTCCGACTTCCCGCAGTCGGGGCACGGTATCTTATTTTCGCGGATGTACTCCATCAGCGCGCCGTCGTCCATCGCCTCCACGTTCACGCCCGTCACTCCGCTCGCGGCGTTCCACTCCTCGGCGAGCTTGTCCGCGCGGTGGCGCGTCTTGCAGGCCTTGCAGTCGATGAGCGGGTCGTTGAACGTAGTGACGTGTCCCGAGGCTTCCCACA
>JAISBX010000050.1 GCA_031265965.1 Oscillospiraceae bacterium
TTTATTTGCTTGTCATGCGACGATTGAAAAGGCATACAATCGACCTCGGAGCCGACCTCGACCGTGTCGTACCAGAGGGAGGCGCCGCTGTCGAAAATCGGCGCGGCGCCGATCCATTCCAAGGTCTCGGCGTTTCGTATAAATCCGTAGTTCGTGTTGTGCCTGTCTTGATTCGCGATGATGTAATCAACGACTATCATCTTATAAATTTCAAGCTCAACATTGGGGATCCCGAGTCGCTCGCAGCAGCGCAGGAGATGCGCCAGCCTGCCGTCTCCGTCGCGTTTCCTCGATGATTCCATTACGCGGTAAGCGGTGATCAGTTCCGTCTGCGGCGTCAGGAAGTTTTCGCAAACACAGAATGGCTTGTTGTTTTCTATGACAATGTCGTACTCAACGTGCGAAACGCCCAGCCTGCGCATGATCTCGCTCGCTATGACTTCGTTGTGCGGTTCCTGCTTGAACGCGCCCTCGCTCCCTTTGAGCAAATATCTCTTTCCGTCGGCGATAAACCACCGCTTTCGGCGCAAACCGACCGACGTATTATCCGGGGACATCAGATTTGCCTCGTTCGGATTTGCAAGCTTGCGACCGAACAGTATCTCGCCGACGTCTTTACTGAAATCGTTCGTAAAAAAGCTGACGTCTTCCCACGCTTGAGTCGAGCCGCGGTCCTTTATCCAATACTGGTCGGAAAGGCTCAAGCCCCTGCACTTTTCAATGAGCTGCTTTGTAGAGCATATCCCCATTTCCTCAAGCGCGGCTTTAACGCCGACACGGCTTGCGGGAATGCTTCGCTCGAGCCACCATTCATTGAACCAGTCGCGACGTGGCGTATTGACATCCTTGCCGTGGTTTATCACAGTCCCAATCGGGAAATGCGCTTGGTTTTTTACGGCAATGATCTTCTGGATCGTACCTGTCGCGCTGTCGAGCTCAATGTCCGCGACCTCGATATTTTTGTGCATTAGAGTGTAGTCCACGTCGTTGTCTCCCTTATACCTGCTCTGCGAGGAAGTATGGCGCATTTCAAATGCTTTGTCAAGGTACAATATTATCCGCGCAACGCGTGCGCTCGCTTGCAAAATCGCGGCGCGTGTGCTATGCTTCAGGGGACTTTACGAGAGGACGTCCGGTGCAGTATGAAGAAAATAACCGTTGCGGTTTTGTTCGGGGGGCACTCCACGGAGTATGAAATATCATTGCAGTCAGCGGCGGCGGTCATAAAAAGTCTCGACCGCGGCAAATACGACGTCGTCAGGCTCGGGATAACGCGCGACGGGCAGTGGCTGAAATTCGACGGCGACGACGCGCGGATAGAGGACGGCGCGTGGCTGAGCGAAGGGCCTTGCGCGCCGGCGATAATCTCGCCGGACAGGCTTACGCGCGGCATACTTGTTTTTGAGGGCGGCGGCGTCAAGACGCTGGCGGTGGACGCGGCGTTTCCCGTTCTGCACGGGAAGAACGGGGAGGACGGGACCGTGCAGGGGCTTCTGGCGCTCGCGGGGATACCGTGCGCCGGGTGCGGGACGCTGTGCTCGGCCGTCTGCATGGACAAGGACGTGGCGAACCGGCTCGTGGCGCTCGGGACCGGGGTGCGCGTCCCGCCATTTATCACGCTGCGCGCGCCCGCCCCGGAGAGCGAACTGTTGTCGCTCACATCGAATATGGGCTATCCGCTGTTCGTCAAGCCGGCGAACGGCGGCTCGTCTTTCGGCATAACTAAGGTCTACAGGAGCTCGGAGCTGGCGGCGGCCGTGGAGGCGGCGTTCGGGCACGACGGCAAGGTCGTCATAGAGGAATCGGTGCCCGGCTTTGAGATCGGCTGCGCGGTGCTCGGCGACGAGGCGCTGACCGTCGGCGAGGTGGACGAGATAGAGCTGTCGCACGGCTTTTTCGACTACACGGAGAAATATACTCTGAAGACCTCCAAGATACATATGCCGGCGAGGATCTCGCCCGAGACCGCGGAGCGCGTAAAACAGGCGGCGCGCGATATTTACCGCGCGCTCGAGTGCTCCGGAATGGCGAGAGTGGATATGTTTCTCACTCCGGGGGACGAGATAGTGTTCAATGAGGTGAACACTATCCCGGGCTTCACCTCGCACAGCCGGTACCCCAATATGCTCGGCGGCGCGGGGCTGTCCTTCGCCGACATTACAGATACGCTGATAGCCTTGGCGCTGAAGCGTCCGCAAGCATGAATAACCGTTTCGGACTGGTCAGCGACCAGCTTGAGCTCAAGATATTCGTCATGTTCATGCTCCGCGCGCTGGCGGAGCCGGCGGAGTTCGAGCCGCTGTACAGCCTCGCGCAGCGCGACGGCGGCGTGAGCTATTTCGACCTTGTGGAGTGCCTGAACAGCCTGCGCGGGACCGGGCACGTCGCTTTCGAGGACGGGAAATATTTCCTGACCGCGCGCGGCGCCGAAAATATAGCGATAACCGAGAACAATCTGCCGTACTCGCTGCGCCTGAGAGCCGAGAAAAGCGCGAGGGCGCGGCGGGCGGAGCTCTCGCGCGGCGCGCTGATAAGCACGTCGCGCACGATACGCAGGACGGGCGGCTACACCGTTGGCCTGTCGCTGTCCGACGGCACGGACGAGATAATATCCATGGAGGTGTTCGCGCCGGCGGAGAGCGACGCCATAGCGCTGGAAAACGGCTTCCGGGAGCGCGCGGAGGCCGCGTACAACAAGATACTCGGCTTTATTCTGGACGCTCCGTGAGGCGCGCCCTCAGGTTGTCCACGAGCATATCTATCATGGCGGAGACCCTCGTCTCACCGCCCAACCCTATCACCTCTATGTTGCACCTGTTGAGAGGTATGAGCAGCTTGACGGCCGGGCTCTCCGCCACGGCCCTCGCGATCGCGGGCGTGAGCTCGCCGAGCATGGAATTGGCGGATATTATGCCTATCACGCCGACTATGACGTCCGCCTTGCCGGCGTTGAGTACGATGGCGTTCTCTCCGGTGGCGCCCTCGTCCGCGCCCGCCTTGAGCATAAGAGACGTGGCTATCGCGTTTGTCCCGAGCGCCACGACCTCCGCCCGCTCCGGCAGCCCCTGCTTTATCGCCTCGACTATCTGTCTGCCGATCCCTCCGCCCTGTCCGTCTATTACCGCTATTCTCATATTTATGACCATTCCTTTCGCTGTATATTTATTTATCTGAATATCAATACCGAATATTAACAGGAGAACAATATGCTTATCCAATTGCTCAAGGCGCTGTGTATCGGGATCATCGAGGGCGTCACCGAATGGCTCCCCGTCAGCAGCACGGGGCACATGATCCTTGCCGACAAGCTGCTGGAACTCGGCGTGTCCGCCGAATTTTTTGAGGTGTTCCTCGTCGTGATACAGCTTGGCGCCGTGCTTGCCGTCGCAGTCATGTACTTCGGCACGCTGTTTCCGCTGAAGCTCGCGCGCGGCGCCCGCCCCTCCCTCAAGCGGGACTGCCTTTCGCTCTGGGGCAAGTGTCTTGTCGCCTGCGTGCCCGCCGCCGTGATAGGGCTGCTTTTCGACGACAAGCTCAACGAGCTATTCTACAACCATATCACCGTCGCGGCGACGCTCATTTTTTACGGCATTCTGTTCATTATAGTAGAAAATGTCTCGAAAAAAAACCGCGTCGTGACCGATGCCCACGACATTACGTACAAAACCGCGCTGTACATCGGACTCTTTCAAGTCCTGTCGCTCATACCCGGGACCTCGCGCTCGGGCGCCACGATCCTGGGCGCCATGCTGCTTGGGGTGTCGCGCTCCGTGTCCGCGGAATTTTCGTTCTTTTTGGCTCTGCCCGTCATGGCGGGCGCCGGGCTGCTCAAGCTGGCAAAGTTCGGGCTCCGGTTCACCGCGCCCGAGCTCGCCATACTGCTCACAGGCGCCCTGAGCGCGTTCGCCGTGTCGCTCGCCGCGATAAAATTTCTCACGGGCTACGTCAGGCGCCACGACTTCAAGCCGTTCGGCGTATACCGCATCGCGCTGGGTATCGCTGTATTATCCTTCTATTTCTTCTCTGAGCGGTAGTTCTCCAAGACCTCCCCGTAGCGCTGCCACGCGCGGCCTACGGCGTCCTCCCACGACAGATACAGCTCGTCCATAGCGCGGCGTCCGAGAGAGCGCGCGCGGCCGCGGCCGGACGTCGCCGCGGCGACGGCGTCCGCCATAGCCTCGGAGCTGTCGTCTATGAGCACGCCGTTTTGGCCGTCCGTTACGCCGTGCGCCGCAGAGCTTCCGCGCAGGAGGACACTGGCGAGACCGCACGCCGCCGCCTCGCGCACGACGATCCCGCTCGTGTCGAAATCGGACGGGAAAAGGAACATATCGGCGAGAGAGTAGTATGCGCGCAGCTCCCGCCTGTCGTTTACGGGTCCGGTGAACACGCAGTCCCCGCCGAGGCCGAGCAGCTCCGCAGTGCCGGTGATGGCGTCGAAATCCAGCCCGCCGCCAATGAATATCATTTTGAACCTAACGCCTCGCGCCTTGGCTATATACAGGCCGTCGAGTATCGTGCGGATGCCCTTGTACCACATCATGCGCCCGACGAACAGGAACACGGGCGTGTGTTTTTCTATGCCGTGCCGCGCGGCCGCCGCCTCAATGTCGGCTCGCTCCGACTTGCCCTTCGCGAAATCCACGCCGTTCTCCATCAGCCGAAACGTCCCCTCGTACCCGAGACCGCGCAGATTTTCGCCGGCGCCGGGGCTGACCGCCCACACCTCGTCGCTCGGCTTGATGTTCGCCAGCATGACCTTTATGACCGCCGTTTGCAGTATCTCCGACTTGAAGGTGTTGGCTATATCTATGTCGAACTTCGTGTGGTACGTGAAAATTATCGGCGCGTCCAGCACGGGCCGCAGCGTGCGCGCGAGCAGGGACGAGGCAAAGGGGCAGTGGCTGTGGAGGAGGTTGCACCCGCTCTTCTTGAGCTCATGCGCTACGGCGGGCGTGACGGGCAGCCCCGTCCTGTAACCGGCGAATTTATCCGTTTTCAGGCTCGGGTAGCGGATGACGGAAAACGGATAGTCGTCGCTAATTCCCGGATAGGCCGGCGTGGCGACAGTACAGCCGCCGTGCTTGCGCTCTATGATCGACGCGTAATTGTAGACCGTGGTGGACACGCCGTCGATCAGCGGGGGGAACGAGTCGTTGAGGAGACAGACGTTAATATCCATTGAAAAATGCGGACCTCCCTAAACGCTTCAGGAGCGGTCGTCGTAATGGTCGAGGAAGCTGTGCTCGGCCCCGTCGAGTCTGTAGCCGAGCACGGTGTTGAGGTTGACCATGTTCACGCTGCTGAAAATGTGGCGCTCCACGTCCGGGTATTGCCGTTTCAGCCCGTTTATCAGGCGCTTCACCTCGGCGCGCGCGCCGCCGCCCTCTCCCTCGCACTCCTGACAGTTCTCGGTAAAACGGCAGGCGCACCGTATGAATTCCATGCCGTTATAGCGCGCCCACGACACGATGTCGTCCTCGCGCACGTGGTACATGGGGCGTATGAGCTCCATGCCGGGAAAATTTTTGCTGTGCAGCTTCGGCATCATAGTCTGTATCTGCGCCCCGTGAAGCATACCCATGAGGATGGTCTCTACGACGTCGTTGAAGTGGTGCCCGAGCGCTATCTTGTTGCAGCCCCGCTCGCGCGCCGCCTTGTAGAGGTGCCCCCGGCGCATTCTCGCGCACAGATAGCACGGCGAGCCGGACGAGCGCGCCGCGACGTCGAATATATCCGAGTCGAACACCTCGGCGGGTATGCCGAGACGCGCGGCGTTTTCGAGCACGCGGCCGCGGTTCTCGGCGCTGTAGCCGGGGTCCATTGTCAGAAACACGGCCTCAAACGGAAAATCAGTGCGTTTCAACAGCGCTTGAAACAGCTTCGCCATGAGCGCCGAGTCCTTACCGCCCGACATACAGACCGCGATCCTGTCGCCGGGCGATATGAGCTCATACTTCTTTATTCCGGCCACGAAAGGGCGCCACAGCGTTTTTCTGTACTTTTTCTCACTGCTGCGCTCTACGCTCTCGGAGAACGGCGGAGTGCGCTCCGCCCCGGCTATGCCCTGTGACAAAGCGCCTCCTCCTTTCGGAACTGGATCCTGGAGACAGCGCGCGTGTTCCGCGCAATCTGCTGTCCCGAAAGTATTATACTTTATAATGCGGTAATTATAAAGCAAAATTGACAATTCTTATTACTCAAAATGAATCTTTTGCTACTCCTGCTACTCCCGCTCCAGCGCCTTTATCGACACCTCGAAGGCGGTGTGCTCCGAGCTTGTGCCGTCGGGTTCTGTTTTGGCGTATTTGCGGCTCTGGATCCTGCCCTCGAGTGAGACGGCGTCGCCGGCGGACAGCTCTGACGCGAGCTGCGCGGTGCGGTTCCACGCTATGCACGGTATGTAGTCGGAACGGCCGGAGTGCCGGGGCACGGCGAGCATAAGATCGCATATCGTGCTGCCGAGCGGCGTCTGTCTGAGGTTCGGTTTTTTGCACAGCGAGCCGGAGAGCGCGACGAGATTTTTGTCGGGGTTCTGCGAGAGGGACAACTGCCGGGCGAGCACCGTGATAACGAGCCGGCTGCCCGTTCCGCGGGTGTTGTTGAACGAGCGCAACTCGCCGGTCACGTCGACGTCGCGCCGCGCGAAATCCGCTATGTCGAGCGCCGATACGTCCGCGCCGCTCACAACGACGTTTATCCGGTCCACCGCGCCAGAAAGCCGCGCGACGTTGAGCGGGAATATGTAAAAGCTCTCGCCGCCCCCATAGTGCGAGAAACGCGGTTCCTCGGCCGGAATGCCGTGAAGCTCGACGTAATTGGTAGTATTTTCCAATATTGATTCTCCTATTCCGCGTGTTGCGTCGTGTACAGATAAAATATATTGTTCCGCGGAATAGAATATGAATGCGGAGCTTTATTTTGACAGCGCGGCGGACCCGAGGCGTTTTCCCATTTCAAACGCCGCCTTACAGTCGAGAGGGAACTGTTCGACGTGGCGTTTCTTCACCATGTCTACGTCGAACATCGTCGCCGCGTATTTCGAGTAGTCCTCAAACTGCTGCGTGTGATACGCCATGACGTATTCCGACTCGCCGATTATGCGGGTCGTCGTATCCTTGAGCCCGCCGAAAAAATCGCTGTAAAACTCTCCGGGCGCGTTCATCGTGAACACCCAGCCGACTTGCGGGCGCTTGGGGTACGTGGGAGTGCGCTCCTTGTTGTAGGTTATGCCGGGGAACAGGAAGCGCTCCAGAAACGAGCGAATCTCGCCGGTCACGTCGTTGAAATAGATAGGCGAGCCGATCAGCAGCACGTCGGCGTCTATGGCCTTTTCCAGAACCGGGGTCAGGCCGTCCCTCATGGCGCAGCGGGCGAATTTGCCCTCGTCGAGCAGCTTACAGGAATGACAGCCCGTGCAGCCCTTGAAATCGACGTCGTACAGGTAGACGAGCTCTCCCGCGGCGTCAGGTACGCTCATAGCGCCGTCAAACGCGCTCCTCAGCATAGTCGCGGTATTGCGGCTTTTGTTAGCCGCCCCGCAGATCGCGAGAATATTCATTGTGGCACCTCGTATGTAAATTGTTTCGTCGGCGCGGCGCCTGCCGCGCCGACGTGCCGTTTATCATTAAAATTATACACCCGCGGACGGCTCAATACAACTTACGCACGCTCTATGTTATTATCACTTGATAATAAGATAAGTAGATAAAGTAAAAGCGACTCCCGCCAGAGGAGATGGTTGCATGTAAGTCGTACAACGCTGCATTTACTTTGACCGCCCACCTATGGAGATGAAGTTCCGCGCCATACGGCGCATATTCACCCTCTTTTATGCTGCGGAGTATAATGTAGAAGTATCTGCCTACACCGTTTTTGGGGGGAAAGAGCTTTGGATCGTTTGAATTGTACGTGCTGCTATAAGGAGCGGCGCGTTGGTATAAATTGTTGGTGTGGCTGCGAGGCCGTAGCTTGCTGCTGTCCGCCGGGTCCTCCGGGGCCGGCGGGCGAAGCGGGGCCTCCGGGGCCGCAGGGAGAGACCGGGCCGCAGGGCGACGTCGGTCCGCAGGGGCCGCAGGGCATTCCGGGGCCGGTGGGCGATGAGGGTCCATCCGGGCCGCAGGGTCCACGGGGGGATGCCGGCCCCGCAGGGCCGACGGGACCAGAGGGCAGCGTAGGCCAGACCGGCCCGCAGGGCGAGCGCGGAGACCCAGGCCCCACTGGGTCGCAGGGAGACGCAGGAGTGCAAGGCGCCACAGGGCCACAGGGAGCAGCGGGCCCGCAAGGCCCCATAGGCGCGCAGGGGACAGTCGGAGAGCAAGGCCCCGCAGGGCCGCCGGGAGCA
>JAISBX010000073.1 GCA_031265965.1 Oscillospiraceae bacterium
ATCCTGCAGCGCAACCTGCAGATCATAGGCTCCGGCGGCGCGATAATACCGCATTTCTACAGGGGGCTCGAATTCATCCGCTCGCGGCGCGGCAAGTACCCGCTCGGCGACATTGTCTCGAAAAAATACGCACTTGAAGACATAAACGAGGCCCTGCGCGACATGCAGTCCGGCACGGAGATAAAGCCTGCGATTTACAACAGATAACAGATAAGGGGCGAGTTATGAGGCTGTTTGTCTTGGAGAACGGGAGGCTTGTGGGGCCTAAGAGCAATTCTATCGCGGGGGCGGATCCGGCGGAGATGCAGACGGCGCCTATTTGGAGCGTGCTGATCGAGCATCCCGGCGGGTATGTGCTGCTTGACGCGGGGTGCCACACGGACGCGCGGCGCCAGCACCCCATGATCTACCGGGATTTCTCCATGAGGCCGGAGGATCATATCGTGTGCCGCCTCGCGGCGCTGGGCGTCGCTCCGGGGGATATAGGCCATCTCGTCATATCGCATCTGCACGCGGATCACTCCGGCTGTCTGGAGATGTTCACGAACGCCAAGGTGTACGTACACGAGGACGAGCTGACGCAGCGGCTCAAGCTGTACGCAAAGGGCGACGCGTCGGCGGGCTCGCTCGGCGACATTGAGCTGTGGCTGGCGTCGAAGCCGGACTGGGAGCTCATAGCGCCGTCGGAGAGCGTTCGCCCGGTGTTACCGGGGATAGACATATATAACCTGGGGCCCGGACATTCGTTCGGAATGCTGGGGCTGATGGCGGATATGCCGAAAACAGGGAAGATACTGCTCGCGGGCGACGCCGTTTACAACCGCGAGAACGTCGGACCGCCCGTGAGGCTCGCCGGAAATATGTACGACGCGGACGGTTTTGTCCGCACCATCGAGTGGGCGGTAGAGAACGCCGCGAGCGCCGGCGCGCAGCTCTGGTACGGCCACGACGAGGAGCAGTTCGGCACGCTGATAAAATCGACGGACGGGTACTACGACTGACAAAATCAGCAGCGCAGGCCCGTGTCAAAGCACAGACGGAGCTTTTCGAGGGCTTTCTTCTCGATACGCGACACGTAGGAGCGCGAAATGCCGCGCGCGGCGGCTATCTCACGCTGAGTCTTGGGGCGCGTGTTGTTGAGGCCGTACCGCATCGCTATGATTTCCGACTCGCGCTCCGTAAGGACCGCGGCGATGTACTTGTTCAACTGCGCGCGCGTCTCGCGGGCGCTCAGCGCTTCTATCATGTCGTCCTCGACGCAAAGGATATCCATGAGTGACAGGTGCTCCCCGTCCTTGTCGGTGTCGATAGAGTCGGAGAGCGAGACGTCGCCCGCAGATTTTTTCTGGCTGCGAAAATACATCAGTATCTCGTTCTCTATACATCTGCTGCAATACGTTGCCAGCTTGACCTTTCGGTCCGGCCGGTACGTGGACACGCCCTTGATGAGGCCGATAGTACCTATAGATATGAGATCGTCCTGTTCGTCCGCCTGCGTGAAGTATTTTTTCGCGATATGCGCCACCAGACGCAGGTTATGTTCAACTAACATGTTGCGCGCCGCAATATCGCCGTCCAGAAACGCCGTCACATACTTCTGCTCGTCGGCAGCGGAGAGCGGCTTTGGGAACGAGCCCGTGCCCCCGGACAGTCTGAGCATGAGAAACGGCCCGGACAAAAACATGGCGAGTGCCGCTGTGAGCATAAAAAACACCTCCCGAATACACTGTCGCTCTGTGTCTGTAACAGTGTATTCGGTCGGCTTTGTCCAATATCTCTGATGGGAAAAGTATCGCGCACCGATTGTATTCCTCGGCCGACTGCGGCGCAATAGATTTTTTTGCTTTTTTTCGCCGCATACTGTATAATGGTATCAGGTTTCGGCCGCGCGAATAAGGCGGCCGGAAGAAGGGAGCGCATCATGTCTCACACACACGAACACGAGCACACGGGCGGGCACACGCATGAGCACAGTCACGGCGCCGGCGGGGCGAACGCGGTGAAGGACGCCGCGCTGCTCAAATATATGCTTGAACACAACCGCAGCCACGCGCAGGAGCAGCACGACACGGGCCACAAGCTGGCGGACGCGGGCTTCGGCTACGTCTCCGGGCTGGTACACGACGCCGTACACCACTTCGAACACGGCAACGCGCTGCTGAGCGAGGCGCTGGAGCTGCTGGAAGCGCGCGTCAAACCGGAAGGGGGGATATGATCATGTGTCTGTCGTCCGTATATGAGGTAAAGGACGGGGGCGAGACGCTCGTGTGCGAGCACGTCAGCGGACTCACCTCCGGCAGCGGAAGCGTCACGCTCACCGACATAATGGGCGTTGAGACCGTCGTCACCGGCGCCGTAACGAGCGTCGATCTAGTCAAGAATATCATACGAATAGCCAGTTGACGCGACCGGGAAAGCCACAGGGCGTGGAATGTCAGCTGAATCGTGGTATAATGGGAGCATGAAAGGCGGTGGACGCTGTGCCCGATGATATTATTATACCAGATATACTGCCACCCTCGGACGACGGCGTATTCAAGAGCATACTGACGCGCGAGGAATCAGAGCCTGTGCTGCGGGACGTCATATCAAGCATACTTGAAGTGCCGGTTGTCGAAGCAGTAGTACGCAA
>JAISBX010000100.1 GCA_031265965.1 Oscillospiraceae bacterium
CTTTGACAGGAGCTTGTCCGTAGCCTCCGTCATGATCTTCAGCTTACGCGCCGCGAAACCTACGACGAGCACAAAGAACAGGACGAGCATCTGATTTACGGTTACGGTTATGTCCATACAACCTCACATTACACCAAAACTATACGCAATCCATACACGATGCACAAAAAATGAAAACAATAAATTAAGCATTTCAGCGCTACGCCCGTTTGCCTAGGCAATATTACCACTTTCCGCCCGCGAATACAAGCGGGCAAGCCGGGTTTGCCGAAAAACTATTTGAAAAAATTTGAAAAACCTATTGACACATGAACTTATATGTGTTATAAGTATATATATCTTATATGTTTTATATATTTTAATATCTCGCAAGGAGGCAAATTTTATGACGACGTTCGCTCTGCCCAAGCGGTATATCAGCGAGCCGGGGGCGGTTTTCAGGGCCGGGGAGGCCGTAGGGGAGATTGCCAGGCGCGTGCTCATCATAGGCGGGAAGACGGCGCTTGGCGCTGTGGGGGACGAACTGACTGACAGTCTCGGCGCGCACGGCGTACAGTACGAGGCGGCCGTGCACGGCGGGTACCCTTCGCTCCGCGCGGCGCGCGAATTTAGCGCGCGCGCCGCTGGGTATGGGGCTATGGCTATAGTCGGCGTGGGGGGCGGCAGAGTGCTCGACACGGCAAAGGCCGCCGGGCATTTCGCGGGGCTGCCAGTGATTGCCGTGCCGACTATAGCGGCGACGTGCGCCGCGTGGGCGCCCACGTCCATCATGTATAGCGACGAGGGAGAGTTCACGGAGTTTCTCCCTTACGACGAGGCGCCCGTGCTCGTCGTCGCGGACACCGACGTCATAGCGCGCGCGCCCGTGCGGTACATACGCTCCGGCGCCTCCGACGCGCTCGCAAGATGGTACGAAAACCGCACGAACCTCGCTAGGTCCAACGGGTTCTACCTCCGCTGGACGCTCAAACAGGCGGAGCTCATACGCGAGATATTGAGGGGCGAAGGCCTAGCGGCGATCGACGGACTCTCGCGCGGGCAATATGACCCGGCGCGCGCGAGAGAGGTCATAGACGCGAACATATTGCTCACCGGCTTTTTTGTCAGCCCCAGAAATACCGAAGAGCCGTTCACGGGTGGGTTCGCCCATCCGCTGTACCACACATTTTCCATACTGCACGACCTGCACGGTACGCTGCACGGCGAGCAGATAGCGTTTTTCCTGATAGCGTCGGGCATTATCGAGAACGTCCCCGACGATGAGCTCAACGAGCGCCTGTCCATATTTTCAGCGCTCCGGCAGCCGCTCACGCTGGACGCCATCGGCCTGAAAGACGGCGTGGACGAAAAGCTGCATACCGGCATCCGGGCGTTTTTGTCAGCATCGGCGGCCTATGGCCGCCGCGCCGTGGATATATCCGAAGATCAAATATACGGCGCAATTATAAAAGCCGACGGCTTGGGGCGCAGATTCAGTTGACATTATATATTTAAGGATGTGATGACTTGGCTGTAGAGTACAGGCAGGCGCTGCGCGGCGTGGCGCCGTATAAGCCCGCGAGGTCGCTGGAGTCCGTGCGGCGGGAATACGGGCTGACGGAGATCATCAAGCTCGCGGGCAATGAGAACAGCCACGGCGCGTCGCCGCTCGTATTAGAGGCGCTTGCAAATTTCAACGCAGAGCTGGCGCGGTACCCCGATATGCACTGCACCGCGCTGCGGGAACAGTTGGCGGAGAAACTGGGCGTGGAGCAGGAACAGCTCGTGTTCGGCAACGGCTCGTTCGAGCTCATATCGCTCATAGCGCAGACATTTTTTAACCCCGGCGACGAGGCCGTTATACCCGTCCCGTCGTTCGGATGGTATACGACAGCTGTGACGCAGGCCGGCGGCAAGCCCGTCCTCGTCGCGCTTGACAATCACACCGTAGACCTCAATGCGGCGCTCGCGGCGGTGACGGACAGGACGCGCGCCGTGTGCCTCGTCAATCCGAACAATCCCACCGGCACATACTTCACGCGGGCGCAGCTCGACACGTTCCTAGGCGCGCTGCGGGAGGATATATTGGTAGTCCTCGACGAGGCGTATATCGATTTCGTCTATGGCGAGGACTTCCCAGACGGGCTCGACGTCATACGCGAGCACGGCAATGCCGTAACGCTGCGGACGTTTTCAAAGGTATACGGGCTGGCGTCGCTGCGCATAGGGTACGCCGCGGCGCAGCATAGCATCATAGACGCCATAAGCCGGGCAAAGCAGCCGCTCAACGTCAACGGCGCGGCGCAGGCGGCGGCAGCGGCGGCGCTGCGCGACCGAGGACACTACGATCACGTCGTCAGCGCGAACGCCGCAGGCCGCGAGCTGTACTATTCAACGCTCGGCGCGTGGAATATCCCGTACATCCCCACCCAGTGCAACTTCATCATGTTCGACACCGGGCGCGATTCCGCTGAAATGGAGCTCCAGTATCTCAAACGCGGCGTGCTCGTACGCGCCGGCGCCGAATTCGGGATGCCCACGTGGCTGCGCGTGACGATAGGCACCGAGCGGGAAAACCGCAAGGTGCTGTCCATCTTGCGCGAGCTCCTAAAATTGTGAACGGAGGGCGACAGCAATGGCGAGAATATTCAGGCAGCTGACAGATCTAATAGGCAATACGCCGCTCTTGGAACTCCACAACTTCAATGAGATGCACGGCGCGGTTGGCAGGGTCGTGGCGAAGCTCGAGAGCTTCAACCCCGCGTCCTCGGTGAAAGACCGCGTTGGCTACGCGCTCATAAAGGCGGGCGAGGACAGCGGGAAGATAAACAAGGACACCGTGCTCATTGAGCCCACGAGCGGCAACACCGGCATTGGCTTAGCGCTCGTGGCCGCCGCGAAAAAATACCGGATAATACTCACAATGCCAGACACCATGAGCGTGGAGCGGCGCAATCTCCTGTCGGCGCTGGGCGCGGAGCTCGTCCTGACGCCGGGGACGGATGGCATACGCGGCGCCATATCAAAGGCAGACGAGCTCGCCGTGTCTATACCGAATTCGTACATCCCCGCGCAGTTTGAAAATCCGGCAAACCCCCTCATCCACAGATTGACGACGGCGGTTGAGATATGGGACGACACGGACGGAGAGGTGGACGCGTTCGTCGCTGGCGTTGGCACGGGCGGCACGATCTCCGGCGTCGGCGAGGTGCTTAAAAGCCGCAGGCCGGGCGTGAGGATAGTCGCCGTGGAGCCTGATTCCTCGGCGGTGCTCTCGGGCGAAAAGGCCGGGCCGCACAAGATACAGGGCATAGGCGCCGGCATCATACCGGATGTCCTCAACCGGGACGTCATCGACGAGGTGTTCCGCGTCACAAACGGGGACGCGTTCAAGACATCCCGCGAACTCGCGCGCACGGAGGGCCTCATAGTCGGCATAAGCAGCGGCGCGGCGGCGTACGCGGCAGTGCAGATCGCCCGCCGCCCCGAGTACGCGGGGAAACTCATCGTCGCGCTCCTGCCGGACACGGGCGAGCGCTACCTCTCAACGGCGCTGTACGCGCGAGAGGGGGATGCGCTGTGACTGGCGTTCACGAAGCCGGGGCGGCATATCAAGGAGGCAAGTTCGAGCTGATCAACCTATGCCAGACGTATCGCCTGCGCGACCGCGAGAAGCGCGGCGCCGCCGAGTTCACGGCGCTCGAGGATTTCTCGCTGTCCATAAAAGACGGCGAGTTCCTAGCGATAGTCGGCCCGTCCGGGTGCGGCAAATCCACGCTGCTCGACATTCTCGCGGGCCTGACTAAGCCGCGTTCGGGGCAGCTGCGCATCGACGGGCGCGAGGTCAAAGGCCCGGCGCTCGACCGCGGATTCATCATGCAGGGCTACGCGCTGTTCCCGTGGCGCACGGTCATAAAAAACGTGGCGTACGGCTTGGAGGTCAAGCGCATCCCGCGACGCGAGCGCGACCACATATGCCGCAAGTATATAGACCTCGTGGGGCTGAACGGTTTTGAAGGCCGCTACCCAAACGAGCTATCCGGCGGCATGAGGCAGCGCGTGGCGATAGCGCGCTCGCTCGCATACGACCCGCAGGTGCTGCTAATGGACGAACCGTTCGCGGCGGTTGACGCGCAGACGCGCGAGACGCTTCAAGACGAGCTGCTGCGCATTTGGGAGAAGACGGGGAAGACTGTTGTCTTCGTCACGCACAGCATAGAGGAGGCCGTATTGCTCGCGGACAGGGTGGTCGTCATGTCGCCGTGCCCGGGGCGCATAAAGGCCATAGTACCCATACGCCTGCCGCGCCCGCGCACGGCGGCGGAGATGCGCGTATCGCCCGATTTCAGCTGGATAAGCCACAGCGTGTGGGAACTCCTGCACGACGTGGACTCCCCCGAATCAGACGGCGGCACCGCTCACCACAACATCGCGGACGAGATCGAGCCGTCCACGGCACTGTAGCGTTTTCTCGCGGCAGGGCCCGCCGCTTGAAATAAATATTACTTATAATTGGAGGTAAAAAAGTATGACCAGAACAAAAGCCGAAACACAGCGGCTAAGACGCGCGTTAGCGGCGGTGATGGCCGTATGTATGGCGCTGGCGCTCATGAGCTGCGGGAACAAGCCGGAAACGTCCCCGCCGGCATCCGCCGGCACGGACGCCGCCGAGCCGGCAAATGAGCTGTTCCAGCTCCGCGCGTTCGACCCGGCCGTGGACTTTCTGGAGCTGTCGATAGCGGACGAACTCGGATTTTTCGCGGACGAGGGCATAGAGATAGTCTACGTCGGCGCCACGCCGCAGGGCGTAACTCAGTTCCAGCTGCTCGAGGAGGGCGAGATCGACGTGGTCTACTCCGGCCATCCGCCCAACATCGCGCAGGCGCGCCTCGCCGGACTAAAAGTGACCGCCGTCGCGCCCGGCATGGTAGACGGCGACTGGGGGCCGCACGTCAACTATCTCGTCCGAGAGAACAGCCCGCTGCAGACGCTTGACGATCTGGGTCCCGGATTGAAGATAGCGATAGGCACTGTCGCGCCCTGCACAGACGGTTATTTGCGGTACTGGGCCGTGCAGCACGGCTGGGATCCCGATGGGATAGAGTGGGTCACCATGCCGGGCTCCGGCCAGATGGAGCAGGCCGTGCTCGACGGCACGATAGACGTGACGACGTCGCACACGCCCAACTCGAAGATAGCGCTTGGCAAAGGCGGCTACCGCTCGCTCGGCACTACATGGGACATCTTCGGCTCGCCCGCCGCAGGCCTCGCGGTACGCACGGTCCACGATTCGCTGATAGACGAGCACCCAGAAGTCGTGCAGGGCTTTGTCAACGCGATGTACCGCGCGCGCAAATGGGCGAACGCAAACCGCGAGCAGGCGGAAAACCTCGTGGCGGCGGTATTCGGCCTGAACCCGGGCGACGTCCTCGCCAACCCCGAGGACGAGAACAAGAACATAGACCCCGCCTACTTAGAGCTGTGGTGGGAGATATCCGAGACTATCGGGCTATGGGAACCGGGCGACATAGCGCCCGAGGAGACGTACACAAACCAATTCGTGCCAAACGACATCCCCGAGTCGGATATCTCCCTGCAATGGGACGGCACGGTGAAGAACGTATTCCACTGACGATGAAAAAATTGTTTACGGCAACAGGCAGGACCGCCTACAAACTGCTCGCGGTGATTTTGTTCTTCGCGCTGTGGGAGGCCGCATCGCGGCTCCGGCTGGGCATAAACCCGATATTCGTCCCGCCGTTCTCCAAGATAATATCGACGCTGTGGACCGAGGTCATACTCACCGGCAAGATATGGAAGCACTTGACAATCAGCTTGCAGCGCTCGCTCATCGGTTTTTGCATAGGGGTAGCCGCCGCCGTCCCGCTCGGCTTGGCGATCGGCTGGTTCAAGCGGTTCGGCGACTTCCTCAATTCGCTCTTGCAGATGTTCCGCAACACGCCGACCTTGGCGTTGCTGCCGGTGTTCATAGCGCTGTTCGGCATAGGCGAGACGTCGAAGATAGTAATAATCTTCTGGGGCGTGCTGTGGAGCGTACTGCTCAACACCATCGCGGGGGTGCGCGCCGTGGACCCCCAACGCGTCCGCGCCTCCCGCTCCATGGGCACGCGCCCGCTGCGCCTGTTCGGCACGGTGATACTGCCCGCCTCCCTGCCGTACATCTTCACGGGCATGCGCATGGCCGCCACGACGTCCATCCTCATAATCATAGCGGCGGAGATGAACGGCGCGAACAAGGGTCTCGGGTACCAGCTGTACTTCTATCAAGTCAACATGAAGTACCCCGAGATGTACGCGTATATAGTCCTTCTGTCCCTGCTCGGCATAGGGCTCAACGCCATCCTGGAGCACGTAGAGCGCCGCTCCTTCCGCTGGCGCGACGAGACGGGCACGGCGAAGTGAGGGGGGCATGACTTCTCTGCGGCAGTGTCCCGTGTGACCATGCTTTCCCCGAAAGCGCCGACTCCAAGATGAGACTCTGCGCGTCTACCGCACACAGGCGGAAATTATATAAATTACATTGCGATTATATTGGATCTGGCACATCGGCACAATCAGAGAAAAAATTCTGTCAATCCACAGTGAAAATGTTACCCCCCAAGGGAAGTGCTGTGGAATCGCCGTCCTGAGGGACGGCGCGCCCCGGCAGTTTGGAGAACACCTTGTCCGTGTCCTCCGGCTCCACGGCGAACCGGCTGTTGTACGCATAGACGTAGCGTTGCAGGAACTCGTTTGCGGCGTCTACTGTGGTTATGCCATTC